>CAXYKR010000062.1:0-4561 GCA_964277815.1 uncultured Mucilaginibacter sp.
TCTCTTCATGAGTAGCCAGCTCTATGTAATACAAGGCGGCCCAGTATACCGGTATACTGGCCAGTATGCAGAGTAGCGTATGTTTCCGTGTTGTAGGTTTCATGATATCACTTTCTTCAAATATCCGGAGGCAGCGCTTGGTAAAGGCATTATGCTGACGAACATAGCGAAAAACGTGACAGAAGACACTTTTATAAGGGTTATTTCTTTCGACTTGCTTAAAATAATATTGGTCAGTGCTTTACCGTTATCCGTCCGGATAATTACCGGCAACGCTGCCTGGCTTTCATATTTGTCCAAAACTCAAACGTATGAAAGCCGCCTGCAAACCTTTTTACCTTATTGCCCTATTATTGTTGATGAACACCGCAATGGTGATGGCACAGTCTGCACTGCACTATACTCTTACAGGCGTAGCGGTGGATTCGGTAAGCCGAAAGCCTTTAGAAATGGTAACCGCAACGCTACAAAACGAGAACGGCCGGACCAATGCCCGTACAACAACCGATATTAAAGGAGCTTTCACCTTTGCACAAATAGAAAAAGCACACTATACCCTGAAATTAAATGCTATTGGCTATCAGACAAAAACAATCGACGTTACTTTCACCGGTTCATCGCAGACCACGCTCGACCTTAAAGAAATCATCATCATACCACAAACCTCGAGGTTGAAGCAAGTGGTTGTTACGGCCTCAAAGCCATTAGTGAAGCAGGAAGCCGACCGCATTATTTATGATTTGCAGGCCGACCCTGATAGTAAGGCCAATAACCTGTTAAGTATGATGCGCAAAATTCCCTTTTTGTCGGTGGATGGCAGCGACAACCTGTTGCTGAAAGGACAGGCAGATTTTAAGGTGTTTATTAACGACAAACCATCCAGCATGATGGAAAGAAACCTGAAAGGCGTACTGCAAAGTATGCCTGCTTCCAGCATTCAAAAAATCGAGGTTATTACCAATCCCCCATCCAAATACGATGCTGAGGGGCTGGCGGGTATTATTAATATTGTCACTACTAAAAATACGGCAAACGGCTATAACGGCAACATCACTCTAAGCGAACGGCATCCCGCAGGCGGACCTGCCCTGGGCGGTACTTTAAACGTCAGGCAGCAAAAAATTGATATTACCAGCTTTGGAGGGGCAAGCCTGTATTATAAACCGTTAACCAATACCGATAATAGCCGTGCCGGAATCGGTGGGTCAAATTCTTTGCTGCTCCAGAACGGAGCCGTCCGGTCTAACGTGCAGGGTGGCTACCTGGGGTCAGAAATCAGTTATAGTATAGATACACTGAAACTGCTTTCGGTACAGTGGAACATTAACGGCGACCGTACGCAAGAGTACTATAGCCTGCGATCGACCTTAAACGCCGGAACTACACTAACTCAAGCTTACCTTTTGGATAACAAAAGGAACAACAACAGCTTTGGTTGGGACGCGGGAGTGAATTACCAGTTAGGCTTTGCGGGCAACAAAAACAGGCTGCTGACATTTGCCTACCGCTACCTTACCTATCAAAGCACATTGAACAGTGATGTGACTTTAACCGACCGTCTAAATTACCCGGTTCCTGATTTTAGGCAGGACAATAAAGCCAACTTAAACGAGCACACGTTGCAGGCAGACTATGTGCATCCGCTAAAAAAAGTTACTATAGAAGCCGGCATCAAAGGTATTGTAAGACAGAATGAAAGTGAATACAGTTACCTGTCAGCCGGAACAAGCGCCAGTAACCCACTGAATAATTATTACCGCAGCAGTCAATACATTTGGGCGTTGTACAACTCGTACCAATTCCGGCTTAAAGGATGGAGCTTAAAGGCAGGTTTGCGCCTCGAACTTACCTATGTTGATGCTGATTTTGTTTCTGATGCACAACAGGTAAATCAGCATTATCTTAACCTGGTTCCCAATATTACTGCCGGCAAAAAGCTAACCGGTTACAGTAATGTTAACTTTGGCTTTTCGCAACGTATCAAACGCCCCGGCGTTAACAAGCTTAACCCTTTTGTAGACCGGTCGAACCCCGCTTTTGAAAGCAGCGGTAACCCCGCGCTTATGCCATCTGTAATTAACAATTTGCAGGCAGGCTACAGCTACAATAGTAACAAAACCGGCATTAACCTGGGCGTGAGCTACTCCTGGGTCAAAAATATTGCTTTGCAGATAACATCATTTTACAGCGAGACGCAGATTACACGCACTACTTACGAAAACGCCGGTAAAGCCCGCGCTTTAGACGGTAACCTTAGCCTGAGGTATACCATCAATAAAGCGTGGACTGTAAATTTGAACAGCCATGCATCGATGATATGGCTAAACGCAGTAAATAATGACAATATGTTACAAAACAACTGGATAATTTACAATGCGGCTATCAGCAGTGGTTACAATTTAGAAAAAGGCTGGCGGCTAAGCGCTAACTTAAATCTCATCAGCCGTAACATCGTAAACCTGCAAGGCAGAACCAATGGTTTAGTCAGCACATCATTTGGTGCGAGCAAGGAGATAATTAAAAACAAACTGTCGTTAGCCGGCACCGTAAATAACCCATTCAGTAAATACCGAAACAATATAACTACGACGCAAGGTGATAATTTCCTACAAACTTCAGTAATCAGAGATTATTTCAGGCAGTACAACATCAGTTTAAACTATCGCTTTGGCAAATTAAAAGCGGCTGTTAACAAAAGTCAGAGGGGTATTAAAAACGATGATTTGTCTAATTAGGTATAAACGTCTTGTGCTGGAGCTGCAAGAGCAGCCTTCCTTATTTTTCAACCACAATCGTCTTTTCCTGGCTAATAACTTCCCCGAGTTCGTTAATGCCTTCCAGCGTAATCAAGTAAGTTCCGGGCAGATCACTGGTGTAAAATTCGAGTTCCTTCCATCCTTGTATCAAAAGAGAAGGATGCCAGTAAAGGGTAGATAAATAGGTCATCTCTGCATTTTGCAAATACTTTTCGCTTAAGCCATAGAATGGCAGGTCTGTTTAAAACATATGTGATTTGCTTTAAATAAGGCTCAGAAGTAAATTTTATATAGACTTGACAATGCAAAGCATATTGAATTTAAGTATACTAAAGATAGGATCAACAGCTTTGATAATTCAAACGATTTTACTACGTTCGTTACAATTGCGTTTCAAATGCAGATTCTAATTTAAACCATATTAAGTTTATTAACGACAGATGATGTACTGGTGCCAATCTGATTCAACGCCGCAATATTTCAAAAAACAATAAACTACGTGCAACTACCAACTTACAAAAAATCGTCGAAGCTTGGTGAAATAGGCCTGTCTATCGTTAAAGATATTATTGAGAGCGAACTTGACTGGATATTTAGGAAAAATCATCAAGAACATGATTTTGGGATAGATGCTTACATTGATATAAATACAGAATTTGGCCATATTACAGGTAAGTCTATAGCATTGCAAGTTAAAACTGGGGCATCTTATTTTTCCGAGACAAACAGCTTCGGATGGGTGTACAGAGATTCCATTGAACACTTGAACTACTATCTCAATCATCAAATACCTGTTGTCATAATACTGGTAAATAATTTGGAGAGAAAAGTCTATTGGTGTTTGTGTGATTCTGAAAAACCGAACAAGCTGGTGAGAACTGGAAAATAACAGTTCCTTTTACACAAGAACTAAACTTTAAATCCAAGCCACAATTGGAAAAGTATGTAGGCTCAGTAATTGACTACGCTTCACAATTACAAAATTTTTGGAAGGAGAATAGGCAATTGAAAGAATTTGATAAAATAGTATTTATTGTAGAAAGAGACAGCGTCATCAATTGTAAGTATAGTGAATTAATAACAGGAATTGAACGGCTTAAAGTAAACCAAGATTTATTATTAGCATCAAGAAGCAAAGTAGAAATAAGCATACATGGTTACAACCATGATAAAAGAGAACTTTATGAAATACCAGAGGTAAAAAGATGGGTCAACGAAATATTCGATAGAGTTGAAGGGCTCATATATTTTTTATCAACAAATGAACATGACCAATTTTTAAGGGTAATACAGTTTTGTAAAGTAGATTACTTTGATTTAGGTTACAAGTTTATAAACGGTGTAAAAAAGAAACACGTTGATATGAAACCTGATGGTTACTTACGTTTTTTCGAGGAGATTTTTGCAGATCTGAATGCCTTCACAGAAGAAAACAATTTATCAACAGAAATAAATAAAGAGATTACTTATAAGTTAGCAGAATACCTTACGAACAAAAAAATTCCCGACCACCTAAAAAAGTAGCTTGGTATAAGTCATCAATATCTCGCATCCATTGCCGTATCAGATATATTGGCGAATGCTACGATCATATATAAGCCAAATTTTGGTAGAGGGAATTTTGAACAAAAAATTGAATTATTAATTATGATTGCGCCGGTTTTTAGCAAAACAAATAAGTAAGCCAATTTTATTCATCAAATTCTTTCCTCATTTTAATTTGATATACGAAGTTAAACCAAACGTTTACCGCCATCCTCTCAAATATTTTTTTACAAATTTATCAATTGATAAAATCGATTTAT
>CAXYKR010000063.1:0-3421 GCA_964277815.1 uncultured Mucilaginibacter sp.
AATTTTATAAACTATGGCTGACAAATTAGTGACAGTTGTTTATAATTTATAATCGTTCTAAACAAATAAAAAAAACAGCCCTGCAAGGGTTTGCAGGGCTGTTTTTAGCTTTTTTTGCTATATTGTCGCGTTAAAACGGCTTGCATATAACAGAAACTATGTTATTGTTTTAGCAGCCAGGCAAATATCAACGGCGCTACGATGGTTGCATCAGACTCCACGATGAATTTAGGCGTGTGGATGTCTAATTTACCCCAGGTAATCTTCTCGTTGGGCACTGCACCCGAGTACGAACCGTATGATGTGGTTGAGTCAGATATCTGGCAGAAGTAGCTCCAGAACGGAATGTTTTCCATTTCCATATCCTGGTAAAGCATTGGCACTACGCAGATAGGGAAATCACCGGCAATACCGCCGCCAATCTGGAAGAAACCTATCCCCTTGCCTTCTGAGTTCTTAACATACCAATCGGCCAGCCAGGCCATGTATTCAATACCACTCTTCATGGTAGTGGCTTTCATCTCACCTTTAATCACGTAAGAGGCGAAGATGTTACCCATAGTCGAGTCTTCCCAACCCGGTACTACGATAGGCAGGTTTTTTTCAGCAGCGGCCAGCATCCATGAGTTTTTCGGGTCAATTTCGTAATACTGCTCCAACTCACCGCTCAGTAATATTTTGTACATATACTCATGCGGAAAGTAACGCTCGCCTTTATCGTCGGCACCTTTCCAGATTTCATAAATGTGTTTTTGCAAACGGCGGAATGCTTCTTCTTCCGGAATACAGGTATCGGTTACGCGGTTATAGTGGTTCTCTAACAAATCCCACTCATCCTGCGGGCTTAGGTCGCGGTAGTTAGGTACGCGTTTGTAATGCGAGTGTGCCACCAGGTTCATAATATCCTCTTCGAGGTTGGCGCCGGTACACGAGATGATGGCAATTTTATCCTGGCGAATCATTTCGGCCAGCGAAATACCTAATTCGGCAGTACTCATCGCACCGGCCAGGGTTACCATCATTTTACCACCTTCTAACAGGTGAGTTTCATAGCCTTTAGCGGCATCCATTAATGCAGCAGCATTAAAATGGCGGTAGTTTTTCTCAATAAACTGAGATATAGGTCCTCTTGTAACTTCCATTATCCAATCGATTTAAAATCAGGCGCAAAGGTAGGTATTTTGTTGATATTTATAACTTAAGCATATGAAATGAAACCATACTGATGCTGTGCCATTTACCTCCGCTTACGCATTCAAGGTGTGCTTGTACTGCAAACAATAAGTATACCTTTGCACTTTATTCAACCCTGTTACCTTGTTAATGAGAAAGCTCATACTCTTTATATGCATACTATCGGGCAACCTTGCTGTTGTGCAGGCGCAACCTAAATTTTTACCCAAATTTGTGAGGCGCATGCTGTTTGAGAAAGACAGCAGCCGCAAAGCCAGCTTTTTTTTACTGCCTGTATTAAGCTCGGCCCCCGAAACCGGTTTAGAAGTAGGAGCATCTACCCTGTATTCTTTTTTTACCGACAGCAGCCGGATGACCCGGGTATCCAACATATTTGCTTATGCTACTTTTACTACCGAGGGCCAGCAGCGGGCCAGCGTAAGCAGCAGCTACTGGTCGCCGCAAAACCGTTATCACTATACGGCATCTGTTGGCTACGTTAATTTTCCGTTTGATTATTATGGCATTGGCAATAATACCCGCAAATCTGAGGAGCAACGCATCAGCGAAAAACGATTGCGTGTAAACTTTAATGGCGAAAAGCGTATAGGCCAATACCTGTACCTGGGCTACCTGTTGGGCGGGTATAATTTTGTGTACCGCATTGATAATACCGGCAAACCTTTCGAGTCGCAATTTAATTACAACGACCGTAACGGCGGCTCAGGCGTTTTGGCCGGACCAATGATTACTTTTGATAGCCGTAACAATAACACGTACACCCATAAAGGCGTAGTTGTAAACGCTTACTTAAATGTGATGCACGGCCTGTTTGCGGATAATAATTACAAAGGCAGCTTTTTTAACATCGAGTATGCTCAGTTTTTTCAGTTGCACAAGCGGTGGGTATTAGGGGTAAACGTACAGGAACAAAGCTTGCTTGGTAAAGAGGCGCCCTTTTACCTGCTGCCCGAGTTAGGCAATGATGAGATGATGCGTGGTTATTATAATGGCCGCTACCGTGATAAAAATATGGTTGCCGGGCAAACCGAACTGCGCTATCGTTTAAGCGACCGCATTGGTTTGGCAGCCTTTGCCGGAACAGGTTCCGTTTTTAGGGATAGTTTTAGCTTTAACCAGCTTAAACCTAATTATGGCGGCGGCCTGCGCTACTTTTTTGATACCGAAAAAGGCCTGACTATGCGTGTGGATTACGGCGTGGGGCAAAAGCCAGCCGGCGAAGCCAGGCAGCAGGGCTTTTACCTGAGCTTGGGCGAGGCGTTTTAAGGCTATCTAAAACTTAATCAAAAAACCTTCTTTCACTTGGCCGGGGCGGTGATAAATCAAACCCAACCAAAATAAATCAATAGAAACGGTGACTTGCGGATGGGCTTTGAGGTTTTTCCACAATTCACGAGCCTCGTGGTTTTGATGATTGTTTTTAACCACCAATATAACACCTTCCTGTAGCGCAGCCAGCACGTTTTGCAACTCCGCCTGTTTTGACGAGCTGTCTATTGCTGCATCTGTAAAGATAACGGAGTGATGATTGGAGAAGTTGATGTCACTATTCAACCTTCCTTTGGTAGGCTCGGACTCGGGTGCAGCATGGTTTAAAATAATATGGTCGGTAGTTGTGCATTTGCCAATGATATTTACACTATGCGGTTGCCAGTCGGCTACAAGACGGTACAACAGTTTGTCGGCGGCATTTAATTTTTTTTGTGCCTGCAGTGCTTTTTCAATATCGGTATATATTTTTTTGTCCGAAAAGTCGTAAATTACTTCATCAACCAGCCGGTACACAAAGGGCGAATGCAACCCGTGCCGGTTAATGGCTTTAAGCTGATGCAAAAAGTAGCTTAAAGCAAACTTTAGGTTAAACATGGTTGTAAAAATAAATAAAGCTTTACTAATTTGAAGAACGAGGTGAACATGATTAACGAAGCTGAAATTAACTCGCTCATCCGCCTGCTGGACGACCCGGACCAGGAAATATACAACCACGTGCACGAAAAGCTGTTATCATACGGCCCTACCGTGGTTACTTATTTAGAAAGCGCCTTTGAACAGGCTTTTGACTCTGTACAGCAAGAACGCATTGCCAACCTGGTACACGAAATACAATTTAGCCTGGTAAAAAACGAACTGGAGCTATGGCACCAAAGCGGCTCTTTTGATTTATTGCGCGGCGCGCTCATCATCAACAAATATCAATACCCTGATTTGGATGAGCAAAAAGTGATTA
>CAXYKR010000064.1:0-4236 GCA_964277815.1 uncultured Mucilaginibacter sp.
GCTTACGGTATCGTACTATACTTTTTCAACCTACATTCAAAAGTTTTTGGTGAATACTGCTGGTTTCAGCAAGCAGGATGCTACGCTGGTAACTACATTGGCGTTGATTGCTTTTATGATTTTACAGCCGCTGGCCGGCTTACTGGCCGATTATGCAGGGCGTAAACGCATGATGATTATTTACGGCGTATTGGCTTTGCTCACCACTTGGCCCATCATCAGTTTGCTGGGTAACTCGCATGAGGTTTGGCAGGCTGTCTTGCTTGTTATTTTAGCCCTAGCCATTCTGAGTTTAAATACGTCCATCTCGGCGATTATTAAGGCCGAACTGTTCCCGGTTAACGTACGCTCATTGGGTGTAAGTTTTCCGTACGCGCTTACGGTTGCCTTATTCGGCGGTACGGCCGAATACATTGCGCTGCTGTTTAAAAGCGCAGGCCACGCCGATTGGTTTTACGCTTATCTCACGGCTTGCATTGCCCTGTCATTGATAGTCAGCATCCGGATGCGCGACCCGGAACAGCACTCGCGGATGGAGGATAAATAATCCGCTGGCCAAACAATGCCACCATTTGTTGTTTGTATTACTATAACAAACAAATACAATTATGGCTACCGAAGATAACAACAACGTACCTATTAACGACGAAGAAGACCAAAAAGCAAGCAGTCGCAACCCAGAGGTTACAAGCCTGGGAGATGCTTCAATAAACGACATTGAAGAAAACGAACAAGCCGGCGATGTGGAAGCCTGGAACCGCGCCTACGACGCCTCCACACCATCGTACGAACTCAACTTGGATTCCGGCATTGAAGGTGAGAAAAAGGAAGAGTAGATATTGAGACGGTGAGTCGGTAAGCCCGTGAGTCCGTTTGTCCATGCGGTCGAATAGTGAATAAGTTGCTCCTCGCAATGATGAAGTGACGGATAAGAGTTAGGAGTTAACTTGTGAATAATGCGATAGGTTTCGGTTTCGCTCTTTTTCTATACTTGGTTCTAAACTCATGATGCTGTTGCCACGGATATTACAAAGTCTCTCCGCAAACAAAAAAGCCGGAAGTAAGGAAATCTCCTCAACTTTCGGCTTTTCTATCTCAACGGACTCACGGTCTTATCGACTCACCGACCCGTCTTGGCTCTTGGTTCTTAGCTCTTGGCTCTATCCTTAACTAAACCTCTTTATCCAAAAACGGATAACGGTAATCTTTCGGTGGGTCGAAGGTTTCTTTGATGGTGCGAGGCGATACCCAGCGCAGCAGGTTGAGGGCCGAACCGGCTTTATCGTTAGTACCCGAACCGCGGGCGCCGCCAAACGGCTGCTGACCAACTACGGCACCGGTAGGCTTATCGTTAATGTAGAAGTTGCCGGCCGCATTGCGTAAACGCTGAGATGCCTGAGCAATTGCGTAACGGTCTTGCGAAATAATAGAACCGGTAAGTGCATAGCCTGATGTATTGTCAATGATGTTCATTACTTCTTCAAACTGGGCATCCTCATAAACATAAACCGATAATACCGGGCCAAAAAGCTCCTCGCACATGGTTACATAGTGAGGGTCTTGCACCTGAATAACGGTGGGTTCTACAAAGTAGCCTACGGATTTATCGTAAATACCACCGGCGATGATTTCAACATCGGGGTTGTTCTTGGCTTCATCGATGTACTTAGCCAGTTTATCAAAAGAAGCTTCGGTAATTACGGCGTTTACAAAGTTTTCAAAATCCTCCACCGGGCCAACTTTCAGGGTGGCAATGTCGCGTTGCAGTCTTTCTTTAACGGCAGGCCACAATGATTGCGGAATGTAAGCACGAGAAGCCGCCGAACATTTTTGTCCCTGGTACTCAAACGCACCGCGAATTAACGCTGTGCTCACTACATCGGCATCTGCGCTTGGGTGGGCCAGCACAAAATCTTTACCACCGGTTTCGCCCACTATGCGAGGGTAGCTTCGGTACAGGTTAATGTTGCTACCAATGGTTTTCCATAAATGCTGGAACACATGGGTAGAACCTGTAAAGTGCAGACCTGCAAAATCAGGGTGACTAAATATAATATCGCCTGCTACCGGGCCATCTACACTAATCATGTTGATGACACCCGGGGGCACACCGGCTTCGTTAAATACCTGCATCACCACGTTGGCGGCGTACATCTGGGTAGGGGCGGGTTTCCAAACTACAACGTTACCCATCATGGCCGGAGCGGCACACAGGTTACCGGCAATAGCGGTAAAGTTGAACGGCGTGATGGCAAACACAAAGCCTTCTAAGGGGCGCTGCTCCAAACGGTTCCAAACACCTTTGCCCGATAGCGGTTGCTGGGCATAAATTTCGGTCATGTACTGCACGTTAAAGCGCAGAAAATCTATAAACTCACAAGCGGCATCAATTTCGGCCTGGTAAGCGTTTTTAGACTGGCCCAACATGGTAGCTGCGTTAATTTTAGCGCGGTACGGACCGGCCAGTAAATCAGCCGCTTTCAAAAATATAGCTGCACGGTGTTCCCACGGCATGTTTTCCCAATCGGCCTTGGCCGCCAGGGCAGCGTTGATGGCTGCATGCACGTGGCTGGCATCTCCCTCATGAAAGGTTGCCAATACGTGTTTATGGTCATGCGGCGGGCGTACTTCCTGCGTTTTGCCGGTGCGTACTTCCTGGCCGCCAATATACATCGGGATATCCACCTGCTGGGCGCGGGCTTGCTCTAAAGCTGCCTTTAAAGCGGCACGCTCCAAACTGCGCGGACCATAATTTAACACCGGCTCGTTTACAGGTACCGGCACATTAAAAAATCCTTTTAACATAGGGTTGCTTTTATGGGCGCAAAGATACGGCTTTTACAGGGGATTTAATAGGGGAGAACGAACGGAGCAACTACGCATCAAAATACTGACGTTAAAGTGAAATATTAGTGCAATTTCAGGCCATCGCTATCTGCGGTAATTCGTTAGTATATTTATTATGAAGCTTAGGTAAAATGTGCTGATTATTATCCTTAAATTTATCAGCAAATCATATCACCTAAAGCTTATCCGTACATCAACCACCGGGCTCCGTTTCTGCCGTGTTGATGGGTGTGCCGGCTTCCGGCAGATATGATTAACCGATTACCTAAAACCACTATTCATGAAACTATCCTTTACAGTGCTTATGGCGCTTGGCGCTCTTTACAGCGAATCATTACAAGCTCAGAACATCCCGGTAACAATTAAGGGAGACACCGTATTGGTGCAAATGCAACAAGGAGATGGCTTTGGTCGTGATGGTTTTTCATCGTCGACCATCGGCAGTAAAGATGCATATATTAATGAAGAGGAGTATCAGACTTATCCCAAGATGAAGAACATACCTGCCGGGCTAACCGGGGTAAAAGAGTTTTTTTATCCGTTGGATAATTTCCAGTTTTATTTTCAAAGTTTTAAAGCCGGAAAATTATCTCAGGCTGGTTTCTTAAAACAGGCTAAGGGGTGGGAATGGAATTTGGCTGACACGGCTGGGCTATCAAAAAGCAACCTACCTTATTTTGTTAATGTTGCTGTTGGTAAAAACAAGAATAATGATGATGTTGTGGTTGTTGACGCCAATAACAATGGCGACTATGCCGATGATACGGTGGAGTTCCTTAAATCTGGTTATAGCCGCGAAAGTGAACTTGTAGGTAATGCAGTACAAGTATCAACAACATATATTACCGATAACCAAAGCTTTGAGCGTAAGGTGCCTGTGTTTGTGTACCGTTCGCCCAATTCATCCAAAGAAACCTTAACTTTTGTGTTCCCAGAGCATTTTTATCAAAAATTTACTTTTGAAGGCATTCCTTACAAAATGTACATTTCGACAGGTTATACCCAACGACCGTACATTGCTGTACTTCCCGACGGTGCCGGTGACGGGCAGACAGGTAACTTAGATCGTGTTTACGAAAACCAGTATGTTAAAATAAATAACGCAGATTTTAAGGTAATTAAAATTAATAAACCCGCCGCTCAGATCACTTTGGTGGGTAAAGCATCAACCGGATTTAACGCGAAGCCCATGATAAATTCTGAAATCAGCCGCACCGATGCGGATTCCGGCATCGTTTCGTTTTCTAAAGGTTATTTAGCCCCGCCAATTGACGGCCTGAATATTAACCGAAATTTCACAAAGTACAATGATGTTTCGTTAGGAAAGCTGAAGGGCAAATATGTTTACGTAGATTTTTGGAGCACCTATTGTGCGCCTTGCATTGCTGA
>CAXYKR010000065.1:0-8382 GCA_964277815.1 uncultured Mucilaginibacter sp.
CTTAAAGCTCGGACTGCCTTTAAGCTTAATATCGCCGTCGGCGTTAACCGACACCAACGGGACTTTAGCCAGCATATCCAAAACAGTACTGGTTTTGTTATCCACATCTCCCTGCACATTATAAACCAGCCGGTCCACTTCCTGCTTGATGAGTGGCGACCGGGCGGCAACTATCACTTCTTTCAACACCCTTGGTTCGGGTTGCAGATAAATTTCCGGCAAGGTAACTTCACTGCCAGCCGCAACTTGCGCACGGTACACATGGTACCCCATTAATGTTACTCTGATAATGTGCGGTGCATCATCTTGGGTAACAATCTCAAAACGCCCCACTGAATCTGCAGAAGCCTGCCCAACTAATTGCAGGTCCGCGTTACGCAAAAGCTCCACCCGGGCAGCAATTAATGGCTGCTTGTTCTCTGCATCTGATATCCTCCCACGTATTATTGTTTGTACGTTTTGCGACTGACTGTTACTTTCGATGAGAATATTTTGGTCTAACTGCCTAAAGCTAAAGCTACTGTTGCGCAGCAATTCAAAAAGCGTCCTTTCAATAGTACGCCGGGCAGGCGGCAGACTCAGGTTGCCTAACTTGTCTACGTCTGCTTTGCGGTAAAAAAAGCGCAGGCTGGTTTGTTGTTCAATTTGTTTAAATGCGGTGATTAACTCCTGCCGGTTCAGGCTTACGGTTACTTTTTCAACGGTCATATCCTGCCCATGTGTTGGCACCGCCAGCAGTAACTGAAAAGCGGTAATAAGCAAGGCGATGGTGAGGAAACTGACGCGCATGAATTGTGAAAAAACTAACCAATATTGCTGTAATTTGGTAAAACCGAAAGCATAATAGCTCCACTGTTCCTGCTTTTGTGCAGAAAAAATCATAGTTTTAAAAGTTTTAAGTGATTGCCGAAATGATTTAAAACATTCCCGGTTAGCCGGGTTGCCTGTAAGCCGGTTGCCGCCGGCTTGCAGGTTTTGTTTTATCAGACTTTCTCCGCCTGGCAGATGCAGTCTTTGGTGATAATGCTCCTTCTTATAGGCTAATTGGAATTAATTGCAGCCTTTTCCATCTATACTTATACTTCCATCCCGGTGATGAACATAACTCGCATTATTAAAAGCGCAGATTACTTTTAATACCTGGTCAATATTCTTACCGCTTAATGCGCTGCCCGAAAAACGGCAAGCCTTTATTTTATCGTTATTAAAAATAATTTTTACATTAAACCGCTCTGAAAGAATCTTTGCTGCTTCCTGGAAAGTAATATCATCAAAACGTAACTCGGCCGGCTGCCAGGCAAAAACCCGGCTTGCAAGCACCTCAGTTTGCACATGTAGTTTATTCTCCTTGTTATAACTAATTTGTTGGTTTGGAATAATTGCCCCCAATAGGCGTTTACCGTCACTCACACTCACCTTGCCACGGGTAACAGTAACAACAATTAGCTGGTCTGCTTTATTAGCTTTAATATTAAAAGCGGTGCCTAGTACAGTGGTTATCAAATTGCCGGTATGTACAATGAACGATTTACTGGCATCGTGCTTTATGTCAAAATAAGCTTCGCCGGTTAGAAATACCTCGCGCTTTGCTCCGTTAAACTTTTCAGAGTATTTTAACTCCGAGCCGGCGTTTAGCCGAATTGTGCTACCATCACTGAGTATAATCTCCCTTTTCTGGTTAGCGGCAGTTTGTATTACTGTTAGCCGGATTGGTTTAAACCAGTTTTGTATAGTGTTACGCTGCCAAAATAAGGTAAAGCAAATGAGCAGCATGGCCGCAACAGCTGCGACCCGCCATATAGTGCGGCGAGGACGGATGGTAATTATTGAGCTTTTGTCAATAGTTGATTCTACTTTAGCAAATAGTTGGCCCAGCCATTGCTCGCGGTCTAATGCGCTCATCCGCTCCCATTTATTTTCGGGATTTTGATAATAAGCCAGCCAGTTCTCAACCCGTAGATTTTCTGTTGCAGAAGTCTCTCCCCTAACGTAGCGCTCCAATAAACCCGAAATATCCTGACGGCTCATACCTGATGATTTTTACAGTTGTCGGTTGAGAGCCGATAAGGTACCGAAAAAAAGAAATATTTTATTTATTCAGCCAATCCATCATCAAAACCAGAATGCTTAGCCCGCTAATAGCCTGACGTAAGTGCTTTAAAGCAATGCTTAGCTGATTTTTTACGGTTTGTTCAGAAAGATTAAGCCGCTGAGCTATTTCTGCAATAGACAGGTGTTCATTACGGCTGAGTTGGTAGATTAATTTGGTTTTCACCGGCAGTTGCCCCAGTGATAAATCAACTAATTGCTGCAATTCTTTTGCGTCTAATTTTTGCTCAATACCATTTGCTTGCGGTTGTGCCAAGGCCTGCAACAGTAAGTCATACTCCTGCCGGGTAACATTACGCCTGATTTTATCAATGATTTTATAGCGGATGGCCGCAAACAGAAAAGACTTTAAATTATCATTGATGGTAAGTGTAGCCCTGTCTTCCCATAGCTTAACAAACAAGTCGTGCAAAACGTCGCGGGCATCATCCAAATCATACAATTTTGAAGCTGCAAAACCCGCCAGACTTTCGGCGTAACGCTTGTAAATTTCAGTGAACGCAGCCCGGTCGCCTTGCTTTATTAAAAGAATTAATTCATGGTCGCTAAGAACTGCAGATGGCGGCATTTGAGGTAAATATAGAAATTTGGATGAGCTGGTAAATGATGCGCCAATAAAAAAGGGCAAGCAACCAATTTATGGTGCTTGCCCTCAGTTTATTTAGAACAGACAGAATTCAAACTTATTTTATTTCTTACAGACAAATCTTTTTCCAGTAAAACGATAGCGTATTGCATAGATTGACTGATGATTTAATCATAAACCTTGCGTAGCTGAGCATCACATCAAGGTGCTTTTTTCAGACCTTCCCACTTTACCGTCCAGGAACCATCGGCCGGAAAGCCTGGCTGAGGTTTTTGCCCATCGCCATCCCATCCGGCTGCCATCATCGCTACGGCATACAAAAGGCCACCATTGGTCGGAAAATAAGGGTAAGGGTTTCCGCCCCCTCCCATTCCATGCAGGTCATAGGTATTTTTAGGCGTTGAGTATAATAACATATTTACTGCATCCGAAGGCCGGCCCAAACGGGCTGCAGACATCGCCACCAGCGGAAAATCCCATCCCCAGCCGGTTTGAAATTTCCAGGTGCTGAGCACTTTGGCAAAGGTTTGTTTCATGGTAAGGGTATCCACGCCATCACCCGGTAGCATGCCGTAGATACCAACCAGGGCAGGATGCTCAAAGTTAAACTTCGTCCACATATCATTTATTCCTTCCCATTGTTCATACAGCTGATTTTTTTCGGGTATAGGTGCCAACTTGTTATATACCTCCTTCCAGCTTTGTTTTTCGGGAAGCCCCTGCTGCTTACGTAACCAGTTTGCCGTCCGCAAGGCGTAACGCCAGTAGCCTAACTCAAAGGCTGGATTTTTATCTTTATACGGCTCGTTGTTTTCGGATACCGGCGCAATAAGGGGGCCAAGTGTAAACCGGTTAGTCAGCGAATCAAAGTGCGAAAAGCTCGCCAAAAAATCTGCCGACGCATCTACAACCGGGCTCCACTTTTTTAGTGTTTTTTGAGTTGGATGCGCCCTGTAATCCAGCGCTGCAAAAAAGATGGGATGAGGTTGTTGCCAAACCAAAAAAGCATGGGTAATATCAGGCCATTCGCGCCCGTCTGGACCGGTACATTTAGGGAAACGCGCTCCCTGGTAACCTTGTTGCCGGGCTCGGTCTTTGGCCCCCTCCAAATTATCCTGATAAACGTGCAGACTGTTATTTAAGAGTGGCCAGCGGTCCCATAGAGCATAATGTGCATTATGCCACCAAATCATTTCGTAGTGAAAACGGCCATACCAACTATTAGTGACCAGCCCGGTTTCTTGTGGAGGATACTTACCTGAAGCATTTAACTTCATTAAATATTGTGACAGTACAATTCTCCGCTCTAACTCTTTCCAACGTGGGTCGCGACTTTCTGAAAGGTCGATAGCGGCACCACTACGCCAAAATTGCGGCCAAGCCGTACTGCTATGTTGTTTTACTTCTGCAAAAACAGGCACAGGTTTTAGATTTTTTTGCTCAGAAAACTGAAAAGAACAATCTAAAGTACCTGAGCTTTGGGTTGCAAATGCAAAACGATGGCCTTCCAACCTTTTGATTGATGCTCCGCTCGTACGTACAGCTACCTGGTAAACCATGTCATCCATTTTTCTGTGGAACACGCCTTGACCATTGCCCGATGGCTGGTAGGTGGTTTGATGCTTTTGCGGATTGGTATAGTCTGATGCGTTGCTGAAATATCCCAAATTGGCATAAGGAAAATCAATGAGTACGCCAATCTTGTTGTCGCGAAGCAGAGGTGATTCGATATGAAACGACACCACATCGCTTTGGGGGTCAGCTACAGTAGTTACTTTGACTGGTTGGCCCAGATAATAAAAGGTGCTTTTTACTACACCGGTCCACAAGTCTACTTGTTGAACCGGCCTGTCAATGTCATCGGCGGTCAGCTCTTTGATTTCAGGCTTGAGAACAAAAATACCAATCCGCCCGAGGTTAAAACGATGTGGGTTCATCGATAACCACTTGGTTAATTGCTGTTGTTTTGGATTCGGCAAGTCATAAGGGATTAACCTGCCATAACTATTCACCAAAGTTTTCTTGAAGTCAGCCGGACTAAGCCCATCGGGCGGTGGTATACTATGCCAACTCCATTGCGACATGGTTGTAAACTTATCGCTCAAACTCTGCATTCCGGTAATGTCCATGCCAAAGGCAAAATTACCATTACCAACCTGGGAGGGACCAGGCTCTTTTTTATCGGTCAACGTCAAATTATGTCTGCGCACCAAAGATTCCCGATCTATAACGCCCGGTTTTTGCTGTTGAGCTAAGGCATTAGTCAGCAAACAGCCCGTTAGCAATGTTATTAACGATAAAAAGTGTTTCATGAAATCAGAGTAAGTAACGTCCTGATAAAGGTGTGCCTTTCAGGATAAAAATCAACCTTCTGTGTGAGAATTTGAACGACTCATGCAGTATCTACAGCGCATGAATATATCAAATCAGTAGTTGAGTTCGATAAATATAAAGAAACAAGGCAAAAAAGCAACCAAGATATTGCCTACTAAATGAGTGTAATCGATTAAACTTGCAACCTTAACCTGTTCTAAGCAATCAATTCGTGTAAACTGTAGGGTAGTTTTATTAAAATGGAGAAAGCTTAAATACAGACTTACAAAAGAATTTTATCTTGTCGGTTCTAATCCGATAGCCGCTGAAATCAACGCACAAAGCCAACTTTCACAAAACTTTTGTAATTCTATAGGCCGCTGCATTTTCGAAGATTTGCATTTCGCTGTAACAAAAAAGGGCAAGCGACCAATTTCTTGTGCTTGCCCTTTGGCTCCCCACAATGGACATAATTCGAACCAATTAGTTGATCAGTTAAAAATAATAGTGGCCCTAAAACAGGCTTGTTAACGTAATCTAAACTATTTGAATTCGATCAAACTTTATTAATTTTAGCAATGATTTAGTGGAATGTAAACTTGCTTTACTACTATGAACAACATAAATTCAAGTAATTTACCTAATCTCAAAAGTTAGGTTTTTAATGAGGATTTGTGTTCTATCCTTGGTCCGCAAGAATTCAGAAATTATTAAGTTTTTATCTGGAATAATTAAAGCTGAGAACCTGTTTTTTCCGTTGATGTTTATAGTTAACGACTTTTTGAGGTCAATTAGGCCACTCATCAAGTGTATAGTGACAACCTTAACGCAGGAAGTATTTATGTTAATTACATTGTTCGCGACCCCAGCACTAATTGCGCCTGACTTATGCTTGGTAAAATCAATCTTCCCTGATTTGCCCATAACTGATGGAGCAAGATTGGAATGCCAGGAAGATGGAGCTGTCGCAGTATCCAACCTATCAATGGAGACCCAAAAATATCGGCCATTTTGGATATTATCGGTTTCCCAAACAATCTTTGACGGTAGTGGATCCCGCACGTTGGTTAATAAACTGTCGAAAACAAAATAGATACTTTCTGGCGATCGGTAAGGCAGACTATGCGTCCCTTCTATACTAAAACTTTTCCAGTGGCCACCCAATGCCCGGGCTTGCTGCGTAATTGCGCTAACTGTAGCTAAAGGAAAAAGCTTGTCACTTGAAGCGCTGATACCATAAAAAGAGGCTTGATTGTGCAGATTCCTAAAAGGGGTATTGCCGGTAAGTAAAGATGGGAAATAACAAATGCCGTAAAAAGCCGCAAATGACGTGGGCTGATTCATGGCAAACCAAACCGCTCCTCTACCACCGTCTGAGTGCCCCCCCATGTATATACGGTTGTCATCAATGTTATACAAGGACTTAATATATGCTACTTCGTTTAAAACGGTTTGGAAAGCGCCCTGATGTTCCAACCAATTATAAGTTTTCTTAGAGAATGGAAAAAGAATAAAAGCATTCTGCTCAAAAGCCCTCTTGAATAAGTCCTTCTCGGTGTCGGGTTCATAAGCAGGCTTTGCAAACTCCCTGCGCCCGGCAGCAGCGCCGTGTAAAAAAACGTAAAGCGCCGTTTTTTGAGTGCTTTTATAGTTTTGCGGAATGTAACAAAGAAAAGGAACGGTAAGCGTATCGTTGGCTTTGAGGTAATACAATGTCCAATGTCCCGTAGCTCCCGGAGCTATGTGGAGGTGGACTTTTGGAACGTTGCTCATCAATATGCCCTGCAACAAAGCCAGTTTTTCGAAGTAAAGTTGCCTAATCAACGTTTCATGGCCAAAAACAACAAGAGAATGCTTAGTACGGCCCGAAAATACCTACAGCAGATAGGTAATAAATATTATGGTTATTTCTCAGATCCCGCTCATCTGGAGGAAATGCAGAAAAGAGCAGGTGATCACGGGGTAACTGTAAAGAATTTAAAGTTTGAATACGCATTACTAATGGGACGGGACGAAGATAAGGACCTGAATAAAGCAGTTGTTCATGCGGAGCTGGGCACCTTACACAGTAAGGTACGCTTGTTTACTTACGATGACCTGATCAGAAGGCATCATTATCTTCACCTACGGGTAAGCCGCTTTGGAATAAATGATTAATGTTATATAAATTTGCTGGATGGACGAAGATGAAATATTTCAACGGCTCGTGAATTATCTGCAGATGATCCAGGGAATTCGTAAAGACGATGGCTATGTAATTCGAAGAGTAGCCAATATCGGCCAAAGCTGCGCCGAACTGCTTAAACAATTGAAGACGGAGGACTTGCAACTGTCCGCCGCTATTGCCGGGGCAGCGGCGGAATTAGGCCAGGTGACGAAGATTCAACAAAAGTACTATCAGGACAATCTGTATAAGCAGTGGGTCAGAAAAGAAAGACCTTCAGGAAATGTGCAAATTTTCATGGAGGCGATTCATTGCGTCGAAGGTTCATTAGAAGTATTGCTGCACAAAGCCGGCTGGTACCGATAAAAGGCACCATCAAATCATGGTAGGCCTTTCCATATCATTCCGGCCGCTTTTTGGTACTAATAGCATAAAAAAAAGTTAAAACCGGAACACTTCATGCTTTATGGCATATAAAACCAATCCTGTGCGGGACTTGAGATTAAGTTTCTGAAAAAGTGACTCTCTGTAGTTGTCTACCGTCCGTGGACTGACATTCATTTGATCGGCGATTTCTTTATAGGTCAGCTCTGAACAGCTTAATTTTAAAAACTCTAATTCTTTGTGGCTGAATTCCGGCGCTTGATCGCCAGCCACTGAACGAAGTAATTTTCCGGAAACCAGCTCATTAAGATAAACCCCCTTTACGACCACGGCCTTTATAGCTTCCAATAGTTCCCGGGGCTTGGACTCCTTCAGCAAATAGCCGCTGGCACCGCATTTGATCATCCCAATGATCGCTTTATCGTCCTCAAACATACTGAGCGCCAAAACCTTGATTTGCGGGTAATGAACCTTGAGAAAGCCTGCACTTTCATACCCATCCATGACTGGCATCTTGATATCCATCAGGATGACCTGCGGCACGGGGCCTTTCAGGAGTTGCTGCTGCATTTACTTTCCGTTTTCTGCTTCGAATAAAACCTGTAATTCTTCAAATTCGCCCAGCAGCGCCTTGACACCGCTTCTGAATAAGCTGTGGTCATCCACAATGGCAATAGAGATTGATTCCATACGGTTAATAATAAGGTATAAGCAATGTTATCCAAGTACCCTTTCCCGGTTTGGATTTCAGGGTCAGTTCCCCGGCGACGGCCCGGGCCCGGGTACGCATGTTCACCATACCCATTCCTGCCTGCTCTGTCAAGGA
>CAXYKR010000066.1:0-4300 GCA_964277815.1 uncultured Mucilaginibacter sp.
GTCAGTGTAAAGTACCTTAAAAGATAACCTATAACAGAAAAGCCGCAATTCAATTTGAACTGCGGCTTTTCTGTTGGCGCGAAATAATGAATTATTTCTTTTTGCCTTGAGCTTGTTGTTGTGCCTGCTGTTGCTGGCGCATCATCTCTTCCAGTTTGGCCTGGAAACCTGATTTTTTCTTTTTGGTATCTTCAGGTTTGTTTTTGTTTTCCTGAATTTGCGCGTGTATCTTTTTGTCATCCACCCACAAACGAATCAAGTATTGTTGCAGGAAGGTGAACATGTTGGCCAGGAAATAGTAATAGTTAAGACCTGACGGATAACTGTTCAGGAAACCGAGAAACATGATAGGGCTGATGTAGCCGATATACTTCATCTGGCCGGTGGCTCCCGATACCTGATTATTAAAGTAGGTATAAATCAGGGTAGAGATGGTCATCAGTAAACACATCGCACTTAAGTGGTTACCCAGGAAAGGAACGTTAAAGCCGAAATTGATTACCGCATCATAAGTCGACAAATCTTTCATCCATAAAAAGCTTTCGCCGCGCAGCTCAAATAAGCTCGGGAAGAAACGCAGGAAGGCAAAGATGATAGGCATTTGCAGCAATAATGGTAAACAACCGCCCAATGGGTTAACACCTGCTTTGCGGTACAGTTTCATGTACTCTTGCTGTAACAGGGTAGGGTTATCTTCGCCCACTTTGGCTTTAATCTCGTCCATCTCCGGCTTCAAAACTTTCATTTTGGCCATGCTCAGGTACGATTTGTAGGTCAATGGCGATAATACCAGCTTTAACAATACAGTTAAAGCTAATATCACAAAACCCATATTCCAGTGAAACTGCTGTAAGAAGTTAAATACAGGGATAACCGCCCAACGGTTAATAAACTTAAGTGGTCCCCAACCTAAATCAATCTGTTTTTCCAGGTTGTAACCTTGTTTTTGCAAAGTGCTGAAGCGGTTAGGGCCAAAGTAAAACTCCATAGGGTAAACGCCCGAGTTATTATCAATCAGCGTTAAGCCGGCTTTCATCTGCTTAACATCGGTCGAGTTTACATCTGTACTAACGGTGATATTTACTTTATCAAAACCCTGTTTGGCAATCAGTACGTTCGAGAAAAAGTGCTGTTTAAAAGAAACCCACTGTATTTTTTCGTCGGCAATTTGCTTGCTGTCGTCTTTATTCAGTTTCAGGTAATCAACGTCGTCTTCGGTAGTTTTATAATAAACGGTCGAGTACAAACGCTCCTGAGCTAAGTCTTTTTCTTGCTTGTGTAAACTGGCTGCCCAGTTAAGCGTTAAGGCTTTGCTGCTTACCACATTGTCCAGCCCATTGGTTTTGATAGTAAAACCAAGTTTGTAACCGGTAGCAGGTAAGGTATAAACGTAATCAATATATTGCGTAGGGCTGTAGCTTAAGCGCATGGTGATGGCGCTGCTGTCCGAGCCTGCAATCTGAGGTGTAGAGGTCGATGGTGTAAAGTATCGGTCATTAGTATTAACTTTTGTACCACCGGCGCTAAAGTTTAAGCCAAACTGGTTATTGTTACCATCAAATAAAATCAGCGGCTTTTTGTCGAAGGTTTTAAAGTTTTTAAGCTCTACGCTGTAAACCCGGCCTCCGCGGCTGCTCAGTTTTACGCGGATGTCTTTATTTTCGAGCGTAATTAGTTGTTCCTGGCCAACGGTTGAGCCACCAAAAGGTGCTTTAAGGGCAGCCGAATCAACTACAGGCGTTTTTGTTGCGGAATCTTTGACTGCTGCTGCAGGTGCTTTTTCTAAAGCGCCGGCTTTTTTTAAAGAGTCGCGATGCTCAATTTGACGAGCTTTTTTAGCCTCCTCTTCAGAAGGTTTCATGAAAAAGAACGAGCCGATTAGAATCAGCGCAATCAGGAATAAGCCCGTGAAGGTATTTCTATCCATTATCTATGTACGTGCAATTAATTAGTTCTTGCGGGCATAAGCCAGCGAAGCAGCAACAAAGTTAACAAAAAGTGGGTGAGGATTAGCAACCGTTGATTTTAATTCGGGGTGAAATTGCGAACCCACAAAAAACGGATGGTTTTTTAGTTCAACAATTTCCACCAAACCGTTTTCAGGGTTGATACCCGACGGAATCATACCGGCTTCTTCGTACTGTTTCAAATACTCGTTGTTAAACTCGTAACGGTGACGGTGACGTTCGGTGATATGCTGTTTGCCGTAAATGGCCGCAGCCTTGCTGCCTCTTTTCAAGTCGCATGGGTAAGCACCCAAACGCATGGTGCCGCCTTTGTTGGTTACATTTTTCTGGTCTTCCATCATGCTGATAACCGGGTAGGTGGTATGGCCATCCATCTCCACGCTATTGGCAGCATCTAAATGCAATACGTGGCGGCCAAACTCTACCACCGCACACTGCATGCCCAAACAGATACCGAAGAACGGAATATTGTTTTCGCGCACGTAGCGGATAGCCTCAATTTTACCCTCAAAACCACGCTGGCCAAAGCCCGGCGCTACCAGTACGCCGTGTAAACCGCGCAGGCGCTCAATGGCATTTTCAGGCGTTAATTGTTCAGAATGGATATATTCAACCTTAACCTTACATTCGTTTTTAGCGCCAGCGTGAATGAAGGCTTCGGTAATAGATTTGTAAGCATCCGGTAATTCCACGTATTTACCTACCAAGCCAATGCGAACCTCGGCAGTGGGATTTTTTAAACGGCCTAAAAAGTCTTTCCAGTTTTCGAGGTTAGGTTCGTTTTTGTTAGGGAGTTTTAATTTGGTTAATACGGTTTTGTCCAACTGCTCTTTCAACATCAGCAAAGGCACATCGTAAATGGTCGACGCATCAATAGACTCGATAACGGCGTTGATGTTTACGTTACAAAACTGAGCTACCTTTTTACGTATATCGGCGGTTAAATGGTGCTCGGTACGGCAAACCAGAATGTCGGGCTGGATACCATATTCCAACAGCATTTTTACTGAGTGCTGCGTGGGTTTGGTTTTTAGCTCGCCGGCGGCAGCCAAAAACGGAACCAGTGTTAAGTGAATCACTAACGAGTTGCTCGAACCGGCTTCCCATCTAAACTGACGTACCGCTTCAACAAAGGGTAACGACTCAATATCACCTACGGTGCCGCCAATTTCGGTGATCACGATATCAAATTCGCCATTTTCGCCCAGTATCCTGAAGTTGCGTTTTATCTCGTCAGTAATGTGCGGCACTACCTGTACCGTTTTACCCAAAAACGCGCCTTCGCGTTCGCGGTTAATTACATTTTGATAAATACGACCGGTAGTGATGTTGTTGACTTGCGAAGTAGGCGTGTTCAAAAAACGCTCGTAGTGGCCTAAGTCCAAATCGGTTTCTGCACCATCTTCGGTAACATAGCATTCACCATGTTCGTACGGGTTTAATGTTCCCGGGTCAACATTGATGTAAGGGTCAAATTTTTGGATGGTCACCCGGTAGCCGCGTGCCTGCAGCAATTTAGCCAGTGAAGCAGAGATAATACCTTTTCCTAACGACGAGGTAACGCCGCCCGTAACAAAAATATATTTAGTCATGATTTTGATGAATCCGGCCCGGACTTACGCCCAAACCAATGCTATGTGTACGGGATGCAAAAATAGCAATTTTTTTGGCTGAACATTTAGGTTTCAGAAAAAATGTGGTCAGCCCAAAGTAAATGTGGTATTAAAATGCAGTTGGAAAAGGGTTTTGCATATTTAACTCAAAGCATTACAATCACTTCACTGGCTCATGCTAGACCTGTATTTTTATTGGTGTTAACGCTCGGCTTCTATCCAGCCAGTGTTGTCGTTTTTATCGGTAACCAGGAAGTAATTTCGGAACGAGCCCTTGATGCTTACCTGCTGACCGGAGGCCAATGTGGTTTTACGAGCCCCGTTTAAACTATCGGGCAAATCGAGCAAAGGTCGCGCTGTTTTAACAGTGGTTTTACGTAAAGCGTTTGCTTGGGACACGTTTTTGCTGTAAAGGTAACCTTGTGTACCGTCGGGCAAACTCGCTTTATACCAGCCGTCGGTGGCTGCCTCAATTTGTACAATGGTACTGATGGGCAGCGTAGCTCTTACCATAGATTTTTCGTTAGGTTCGATATATAGTCGTGAGCCATTATTTACGGTTCTCGCGGTGGCATCAAGTAAATCCAGTTTGGCACTGACGGCTCTGGGTTCTTTTATAGCGCGGTTTACAAACGGCAACGGGTCTATGGCACCACCATTCGTATAAATACCGAAGTGCAGGTGCGAAGGCGTTGTGCGTGCGTTGCCGGTGTTGCCCAC
>CAXYKR010000067.1:0-6150 GCA_964277815.1 uncultured Mucilaginibacter sp.
TTGCTTATGAACACGTTTGCACGCGCTCTTTTACGTTATTTTATTAAAGGCATGCTGGTAGTAGTGCCTTTGGGCGCTGCTGCATTTTTAATTTATTGGACGGTATCGCGTTTAGATAATGCCTTAAATCTGAGCGATGTTTTATGGGTAAACCCTAAAACCGGAAAGGCGCTTTACATACCCGGCCTCGGTATTTTAACGGTTATCGTGCTCATCATGATTGCCGGTGTGCTGGTTACCAATGTAATTACCGACCCCATTAAAAACTGGTTTTACCGTTGGCTCAACCGTTTGCCTCTATTTAAGTTCTTGTACTCATCTATCAAAGACCTTACAGAAGCTTTTGTAGGCGAGGAGAAAAAATTTAATGAGCCAGTGCTGGTAGAGGTGGGCTCGGCAGGGGTTAAAAAGATTGGATTTCTGACACAAAAGGATATGACCAAAATGGGTTTACCCGGTGAAGTTGCCGTGTATTTCCCTTATTCTTACTCTTTTGCCGGGCAGGTAGTCATTGTTCCGGCCGATAGGGTGAAACCTATCAAAAAGAATGCGGCTGAAGTAATGAAATTCGTTATCTCTGGTGGAGTTAGCGGTTTGGATTAACTTCTGAGACAGGTTCTGGTTCAGTAATGCATTAGCTATAATTGAGGCTCTGTTTTACCCATTCAAATGAATTTTAATCGTCACGAAGAAATATAGGGGCGTTCGCTTATCAATCTTATGTTCTATCCTGAAAATACAAAGGCCCGGCTTCGTTGATGAAGCCGGGCCTTTGGTTTATGACCTGTCGGTAATTCTGATTACCAGATTCTGATGCGGTCTTCTGGCTTTTTGTACATCTTGTCGCCAGGTTGTACGTTAAATGCTTTGTACCAGGCATCAATGTTGGTTAAAGGCGCATTGGTACGGAACTGACCAGGCGAGTGCGGGTCGGTCTGTACTTGTAGTGCTAAAGCCTCAGGGCGTTGTAAACCTCTCCAAACTTGTGCGTATGATAAAAAGAAACGCTGGTCTGGGGTAAAACCGTCAATCTTGGTGTTTGACTGACCTTGTTTAGTCTTTTTGAAAGCTTCGTAAGCAATGTTTACACCGCCTAAGTCGGCTAAGTTTTCGCCTAAGGTAAGTTTACCGTTTACGTGCAAAGTATCTATCGCGGTAAATGCGCTGTATTGATTAACAACTAAGTCAGCACGCGATTTAAATTTATCGGCATCGTCTTTTTTCCACCAATCGCGTAAGGTGCCATCAGCATCATACTGACGGCCTTGGTCGTCAAAACCGTGTGTCATTTCGTGACCGATAACAGCACCAATACCGCCGTAATTTACAGCGTCATCAGCTTTGTAATCGTAAAACGGAAACTGTAAAATACCAGCCGGGAACACAATCTCGTTGTTTACCGGGTTGTAGTAAGCGTTTACGGTTGGCGGCGTCATACCCCATTCGGTTTTATCAACAGGTTTGCCTAAACGGCTCACCATATCGTTATAGCTCCACTGACCTACATTACGAAGGTTACCAAAGTAATCGTTACGGTCTATGTTTAAACCGGCATAAGTTTCCCATTTATCAGTATAGCCAATTTTTACAGTGAAGGCATTTAATTTACGCAATGCACGCTCTTTGGTTTCAGGCGTCATCCACTCTAAGCGTTTAATACGGTCGCCTAAAGTCGACTTCAGGTTATTTACAAGGGCCAGCATGGCTGCTTTGGCCTGTGGTGTAAAGTATTTCTCCACATAAAGCTGACCTAATAATTCGCCTAAGCTACCATCAACCAAACCGGTCATGCGCTCATAACGAGGCGCCTGTACCTGCTGGCCGCTCAACACGCTGCTAAATTTGAACTGAGCTTTGTTGAAAGCTGAGGTCAACGAACCGGCGGAGCCACGTAAGATTCCCCACTTCATATAGGTTTTTAAATCCTCAACCGGGGTAGAGGCTAAGATGCCGTCGGCAGCGGTTAAGAAAGACGGAGAAGATACCAATATAGTATCCTGACCATTTACCTTTAGCTTAGGCAGTATTTGCGCCCAATTTAAGTGTGGTGTAGTTTGGCTTAAGCTGGCAACAGCAAACTTGTTGTAAGTTTTATTAGGGTCGCGCATTTCTACACGGCTCATTTGTGCCTGGGCTAACTTTTTCTCCAACTCAAAAATAGTAGTTGCGTTTTTAGACGCTTCTTCGGGAGTGCTGCCTGTCAAAGTAAATAGGTCGGTAATGTATTGTTTGTAAGCATTCTGGATGCGTACAGTGCGCGGGTCTGATTTTAAATAGTAATCGCGGTCCGGTAAACTGGTGCCGCCCTGGCCCAGGCTTACTACATATTTGCTTACATGTTTAGGGTCTTGCCTAACGCCAAAGCTGAACAGCGGACTGCCAATAGCGTGTGAGCGTTCGTAAGTAATCTCATTTACCACACCGTCTACACTGTTGATGGCGTTGATGCGCTGTAAATCCGGTTTAATAGGGTCAAAACCGCGTTTTTCGATAGCAACAGTATCCATGGCGCTGGCATATAAATCGCCTACGCGTTGTTTAATGCTGCCTTTAGGTGCGGTAGCTGACGACTGGGCAACTTGCTGCACTATACCCTGAAGCTTCTTTTTGTTGTCGTCGTTCAGGATGTTAAAGCTTCCCCAACGGGTTTCCTTAGCTGGGATAGAATTCTTTTTTAACCATCCACCGTTGGCGTACTCAAAAAAGTCGTCACCTGGTTTTACAGAGGTGTCCAGGTTAGCGGGGTCAATAAATTTTTGTGGTGCAGCAGGCTTGGTTTTGCCTGGTTTGCCGCCATCAACAGCATACACATTTGCTGATAAGCAAACGGCTGCTGCAAGCATTACATTTCCAAAATTAAATCTCATATTTACCTAATAACAAACGCTAAATGTAAATAAATTTAACTGTTTAGTAAACTACGTCAGTACATTATTACAAAACGTAAACGCTTGTCGGTGAATGATATTGTGAAGTGAAACATAGCGAAACAAGGGATTTGAAGATAATTAACTAAAAAATTTTAGCTTGACTTGAGAATGAAATGATTACGATTCCAATTTAACTGATATACATAGATGCATAATTGATAATTTGCATAATTACATATATGCATACTTTTATAAGTTTATTATGTATCTGAGAATATATACAATTACATATATACATAATTTGACAGGTGCATATTTGCATATATGCATACGGTGATAGGTGGTTGTCAAGGTGATGCTAACAAAAAAAGGCCCTGCATTTGCAGAGCCTTCGGATATTTTAGTTGGCCATCATCTTTAAAAAGGAGGCCAGTTTTTCTTTCATTTCGCGTCTGTCGACGATGAAGTCCAAAAAGCCATGTTCCTGCAAAAACTCTGCAGTCTGGAAGCCTTTAGGTAAGTCTTTTTTGATAGTTTCTTTAATTACACGTGGTCCGGCAAAACCAATCAGTGCACCGGGCTCGGCAATATTAATGTCGCCCAGCATCGCATAAGATGCGGTTACACCACCGGTAGTAGGGTCGGTTAGCAACGAAATATAAGGTACTTGTGCTTTAGCTAACAGGGCCAGTTTAGCGGATGTCTTCGCCATTTGCATCAGTGAAAATGCAGCTTCCATCATCCGTGCACCGCCTGATTTGGAAATCATCAAAAACGGTACTTTATGCTCAATACTATAATCGATAGAGCGGGCAATTTTTTCGCCCACTACCGAACCCATCGAGCCGCCGATGAAGTTAAAATCCATACAGGCTACCATCAGGGGCTGACCGTCAACCAAACCGTGTGCTGCGCGAATAGCATCCTTTAAGCCGGTTTTGGCTATAGTATCTTTCAACCGGTCGCTGTATTTTTTGGTATCCACAAACTCCAGCGGGTCGCCCGACCTTAGGTTGGCAAACAGTTCGGTAAACTCGTTATTGTCAAACAGTATCGAAAAATACTCTTTAGAACCTATGCGTAAATGAAAGCCACAATAATGGCAAACATACTGGTTTTCAACCTGCTCGGTGTAATGGAGCGGCCTTTTACAGTTCGGGCACTTATTCCAAACACCATCCGGCGCTTCTTTTTTATCCTCGGTAGAGGTAGTAATACCTTTTGACTCTCTTTTAAACCACGCCATTGCTTTTTCTATCATGAATAAAACGGATGCAAAGAAACAAAAATAATCTTACTTAATTTCTGGTCCTTCTGTATTGATATGTGTATAATTAACAAAATTAGTAAGTCTGCCGCGAAATAACTGTATACATTACTACTTCAACCGTTTAAAATTTATATATTCGTAATATAAAAACTTACATCGCAACATGGATTTAAAAAGTTATAAAGGTGTTTTGCACGGCGACCAGGTGCAAGAAATGTTTGAAGCTGCTAAAAAGCACCAGTTTGCTTTGCCGGCAGTAAACGTAATCGGTACCAATTCTATCAATGCCGTAATGGAAACAGCCAAAGCGGTTAACTCTCCGGTAATCATCCAGCTGTCTAATGGCGGCGCTCAGTTTTATGCCGGTAAATCGTTAGATAACTCAAAACTACAGGCTTGTATTTTAGGAGCTGTATCTGCTGCTAAACACGTACACTTACTGGCCGAGCACTATGGTGTTGCTGTTATTCTGCACACCGACCACGCTGCCAAAAAATTACTTCCTTGGATTGATGGTTTGCTGGAACATGGCGAAAAGCATTTTGCTGAAACCGGAAAACCACTGTTCTCGTCACATATGCTCGACTTATCAGAAGAGCCTCTTGAAGAAAACATCGAGATTTCGGCTCAATACTTAGCTCGTATGGCTAAAATGAACATGACCATCGAGATTGAGTTAGGTGTAACCGGCGGCGAAGAAGATGGCGTTGATAACAGCGACGTAGATAGCTCACGTTTATATACCCAGCCCGAAGAAGTAGCTTATGCTTATGAGCATTTATCGGCAGTAAGCCCACGCTTTACCGTAGCAGCTGCTTTTGGTAATGTGCATGGTGTTTACAAACCAGGTAACGTAAAATTACAGCCGGTTATTTTGCATAACTCACAAGAGTTTTTAAAGCAAAAACATAACATCGCTGCCGAAAAACCAATCAACTTCGTGTTCCACGGTGGTTCGGGCTCAAGCCAGGAGGAAATCCGCGAGGCTATTTCTTACGGCGCTATCAAAATGAATATCGATACCGATATGCAGTGGGCGTTTTGGGAAGGCATTAAAGACTTTTACAAAAGCAAAGAAGGTTACTTACAATCGCAAATTGGTAACCCGGAAGGTGAAGACTCGCCGAACAAAAAATATTACGACCCACGGGTTTGGTTACGTAAAGGCGAAGAAACCTTTGTTAAGCGTTTAACGCAGGCTTTTGCCGATTTAAACTGTTTAGACGTAAACAGCAAACTGTAATTATAATATAAATTTAATTTGTATGAGCGCTAATACCGGGTAGGTATTAGCGCTTTTTTATGATATTTACTTATATTAAATTATAAAATAACCATGTCTAAAAAGAAAAGCGGTGTTATGGAGCGTTTTGCCAACTGGGCTACTAACGCTACCGGGAGCTCAGGGGCATTTATATTGGCGTCGTTTGTGGTGGTGGTATGGGGACTTACCGGGCCGGTTTTTAAATACTCTGAAACCTGGCAGCTGGTTATCAATACCGGTACCACCATTATTACCTTTTTGATGGTGTTTTTAATCCAGAAGGCGCAGAATAAGGATTCGAGAGCAGTGCATTTAAAGTTGAATGAATTGATAGCAGCCATGGAAGGTGCCAGCAACCGTATGGTAGCTATTGAAGATTTAAGCGAGCACGAACTGGAGCAAATCCACAAGTTTTACGTACGCCTTTCGCAACTGGCCAAAAGCGAAGATAATTTAGGATGCACACACACAATTGATGCAGCTAATTTTAACCACCAGAAAAAGGAAAAAAGAATGAAGGTAGACACAAAGCAAATCAATGAGCACAAAGAGGATAAAAGTCAATAAAATAGCGCAGGGAAGCCCTGAACTGCAAGAAGCCTTTGTTATACGGCACGAAGTGTTTGTTTTAGGGCAGGGTTGCCCGGCCGAACTAGAAAGAAGCCAGGAAGAAGAGTCGTGTCACTTTTTAGCTTGGGTAGATGATGAACCTGCGGGTGCATCTCGCTGGCGTAAAACCGATAATG
>CAXYKR010000068.1:0-11482 GCA_964277815.1 uncultured Mucilaginibacter sp.
TATCTGAATTTCTATGACCAGTTTACGGTAACATCGACCGAAGGGCAGTTATTGTCTTTTTGGGAAGGTGAGTACCAGACTATCAACTTTGCTAATCAGGTATTAGATAATGTACCAGGCATTAACATGGATAATGCCCTTAAAAACCGTTACCTGGCCGAGGCTAAATTTATCCGTGCTTATGCCTACTTCAGGTTAGTACGTGCTTTTGGTGATGTACCTTTACGCTTAAATGTGCCGGTAGACCCAAGCGCTTATAACATCCCTCGTTCTCCAAAAGCTACGGTTTGGGCCGCTATCGAAAAAGATTTGACTGATGCATCAGGCGTATTGCCGCAGTCTTATGCTACTGCAGATGTTGGTCGTATAACCAAAGGTGCTGCTTTAGCACTGTTGGCTAAAGTATCTATGTATCAGCAAAAATGGAGCAACGTACTTAACTACACCAATCAGGTGATGGGCTTAGGTTATTCGTTGTTGCCGAACTATGAAAAAGTGTTCAGGTTAGAGAACGAAAATAGTTCTGAATCGATTTTCGAAATACAGTGTGCTCTAATACCTGGTAATGCAGCTGCTTCAAACTCCCAGTATTCACAAGTACAGGGAGTAAGAGGTGTGGCCGGTGGAGGCTGGGGTTTCCACGTGCCTACACAGGATTTAGCCAATGCATATGAGGCCGGCGACCCACGCCGCAGTGGTACTATCATCTTCCGTGGAACTACTACTTTCGAGGGTGATGCTATCCCGGCCCAGGGCGATAACCCAATGTATAATTACAAATCGTACGTGCCGTTTAGCTTATGGGTATCTGGTTTCAACGAAGGTGCTCAGCAAAACGTAAGAGTTATCCGTTATTCTGATGTATTGTTGATGAATGCCGAGGCCGCTAACGAGCTGGGTAATACCAGCCAGGCGCTTTCGTCGCTCGAAATGGTTAGGGCCCGTGCCCGTCAGGGTAATGCCAACATCCTGCCACGTGTTACTACAACTGATAAAACTGCTTTGCGTGATGCTATCTGGAAAGAACGTCGCGTAGAACTGGCCATGGAGTATGACCGTTATTTCGACGTTATCCGTCAGGGCAGAGGTGCGCAGGTATTCGGCCCTAAAGGCTGGAAAGCCAACAAAAACGAAGTTTGGCCTATTCCTCAAAACGAGATTGATTTGAGCGGTGGTGTGCTTACCCAAAACCCAGGCTATTAATTTTTTAGCCCATTATATTGGCGTTTGCACTTTGTGCGGACGCCCAATTAAACAAATACTCAGCTAATCAAAAGCCGGCGGGAGTCAGCCACCGGCTTTTTTTGATTGGTTTATTGGCGCAATTTACGGTTGGATAATGCGATAGTTTGCTATCTAAAACAGCGCCTTTACGCTATTCAGTCTTTTAATCCATTCAGGACATCACTGCCACGAGACATGAAAATCATTCAAAAATTATTCATCTTCAGCGCTGCTACCCTTTGTACCCAGTTTGCATTTGGCCAGCAGATAAAAACTGCATCCAAAGCTAAACCCCGCCTCAGTGATGAGCAACTGCTCAACCTGGTCGAAAAACAAACCTTCAATTACTTTTGGGATGGTGCAGAACCAACCTCGGGCCTGGCTCGCGAGCGCTATCATGTGGATAACGATTATCCGCAAAACGATAAAAATGTAGTGGCTACCGGGGCATCCGGCTTTGGCATAATGGCTATTATTGCGGGTATTGAGCGGCATTACATCACCCGGCAGGCCGGCTTCAAACGCCTGCAAAGAGCCGTCAATTTTTTAGAAAAAGCCGACCGTTTTCACGGAGCCTGGCCGCATTGGATGTATGGCAAAACCGGTAAAGTAAAACCTTTCGGGAAAAATGATGATGGCGGCGACCTGGTTGAAACAGCCTACTTGGCGCAAGGCTTGCTTTGCGTAAGGCAATATTTTAAAAACGGCAATGCTGCCGAACAACAGTTGGCTAAGCAAATTGACCGCTTATGGCGTGAAATTGATTGGAACTGGTACCGTAACGGTAAAGATGTGTTGTATTGGCACTGGTCGCCCAATGTAGGCTGGAAAATGAACTTTGCGGTTACCGGCTACAACGAATGTTTGATTATGTATATCATGGCTGCGGCATCGCCCACCCATAGCATACCTGCTGAGGCTTATAATAAAGGCTGGGCACGTTCGGGCGCTATTGATACCAATATCACGGTTTACGGTTATCGTATCCGCTTAAAACATAATGGCAATGCAGGCAGCGTTGGCCCTTTATTTTGGGCGCAGTATTCATACTTAGGCTTAAGTCCCAAAGGCTTAACCGACCGTTATGCCGATTACTGGACAGAGGTGAAAAATCATACCCTCATCCACCGGGCCTACTGCATTGCTAATCCTAAACATTATAAGGGTTACGGCGATGACTGCTGGGGCTTAACCGCCAGCTACTCGGTAAAAGGTTATGCAGGGCACAGTCCGTCCGAAGATTTGGGCGTTATTACGCCTACAGCTGCGTTGTCATCTTACCCTTATACGCCAGCATATTCCCTCAAGATGATGCGCCATTTGTACGAGGATTTAGGTGATAAAGTGTGGGGTAAATACGGGTTTTACGATGCCTTTAGCGAAACGGATAACTGGTATCCTAAGCGCTATTTGGGTATTGACCAGGGGCCCATTGCCGTGATGATTGAAAACGGCCGTTCGGGCTTGCTATGGAAACTGTTTATGAGTTGTCCCGAAGTAAAGGCCGGCTTAAACAAACTTGATTTTAAATCTGCTTACTATAAATAACATGCGCAAAGGTTTTAAAGTATTACTTGGCTTGCTGCTCAATACACCAGCCTGGGCGCAAACTAACCAGAACATTACCTACTGCAACCCGCTGAATATTGATTATACCTACATGATTTACAATGCCGCGCAGGGCTTATCGTACCGATCCGGTGCCGACCCGGCCGTTGTAAAGTTTCGCGGTGAGTATTATATGTTTGTAACCCGCTCATTGGGTTACTGGCATTCTACCGATATGACCAACTGGGAATTTATCACGCCTGAGAAATGGTACTTCCAGGGAAGCAATGCTCCCGCGGTGCATAATTATAAAGACTCGGTGCTATACGCCGCTGGTGACCCGTCGGGCTCGATGAGTATCCTGTATACGGATAATCCCAAAAAGGGCGACTGGAAAGCGGTTCCGTTTATCTTGAATGATTTGCAGGACCCTGATTTATTTATCGACGATGACGGTAAAGCTTATATGTTCTGGGGCTCATCCAACGTTTATCCCATCCGTGGCCGCGAGTTAGACCGAACCCAAAACTTTAAACTGACCAAACAGATACACGAGCTTTTTAATTTGGATGCTGCCAAGCACGGCTGGGAACGCTTTGGTGAAAACCATACCAGCAAAGAAAAAGGATATATTGAAGGCCCCTGGCTAACCAAGCATAACAACAAATACTACATGCAATACGCCGCGCCGGGTACCGAATTTAATGTGTACGGCGATGGCGTTTACGTAAGCGACCACCCGCTGGGGCCATATACCTATGCGCCTAATAATCCTATTTCTTATAAGCCCGGAGGTTTTATTAATGGGGCAGGGCATGGCAGTACCGTATTAGGGCCGGCTAACCAGTACTGGCACTTTGCCTCGATGGCAGTTTCGGTAAATGTGAACTGGGAGCGCCGTTTATGCGCCTTTCCGGCAGGGTTTGACCGGGATGGTCTGATGTATACCAATGCATCTTATGGCGATTACCCGCATTACGCCCCGGCCATGCCGATGAAAAAAGGTGAGTTTACGGGTTGGATGCTGTTATCGTACAAAAAGCCCGTAACGGCATCAAGCGGCAAAGCACCCGAATATGCCGCAGAAAAAGCCCTGGACGAAAATGTAAAAACCTTTTGGCTGGCCGATAAAAATGATGATAAGCAATGGTTGCAAGTAGATATGCAGCAAGCCGCCACTGTTTACGCCGTGCAAATTAATTACAGCGATTACCAGGCCGACTTATATGGGCGTGTTCCCGGATTGCATCACCGTTACACCGTCGAGGGCAGCCTGGACGGCAAAACCTGGACTACGCTGATTGACAAGAAAGAGAGCTTTGCAGATGCGCCGAACGATTACGTAGCACTTGAAGTGCCGGCAACGGTACGATATATCAGGTACAACAATATAAGTGTACCGGCCAACTTGGCCATCTCAGGCTTCCGGGTGTTTGGTAAAGGTAAAGGCGCTCTACCGAAAACGCCAGCAAACTTTAAAGTGACGCGTGCTGCCGACCGGCGCGATGCCAAACTGGTTTGGAATGCGGTAAAAGGCAGCCAGGGTTATAATATAAAGTGGGGTATAGCTCCCGATAAGCTGTATAGTTCGTGGTTATTATACGGCGAAAATCAGCTGGATTTGAAAAGCTTGAATGTCGACCAGACTTATTATTTCAGTGTGGAAGCTTTTAACGAGAATGGTATTAGTAAACCCACCACACCTATTAAAGTACAATAAATGAGATTGAAGTTATTTATATTAAGCTGCCTTATAAGTATATCTGCTGTTTGCATGGCGCAGCAAAAGCCGGCCTTTTGGCATGACATTCAAAAGTTTAAGGCTAAAGACAGTATCAATGCCCCGGCAAAAGGTGGCATCTTGTTCGTAGGCAGTTCGTCGTTTACTATGTGGACCGACCTGGAACAGGTTTTTAAAAGCTACGGCGCTATTAACCGGGGCTTTGGCGGCAGCAACTTAGTGCAGGCCAATTATTACATCAAGGATATTGTTTACCCGTACGCCGCCAGGCAAATCGTAATTTACAGTGGAGAGAATGACATTGCTGATGGCGCAAGTGCTGTAGAAACGTTGAGCCGCTTTGCCACGTTTTTTACCAATATCCGCAACCAGCAGCCTGGTGTGCCTGTCATTTACATCTCTATTAAACAAAGCCCCTCACGCGAAAAATTCGGTGCCACCTTTGTGCATGCTAATGCGCTGATTAAAGAATTCCTGACCCACTACAAAGCTACCCAATTTATTGATGTAGACAGCAAGATGCATACGGCCGATGGTAAGCTTCGCCCCGAGTTATTCAGGGATGATATGCTGCACATGAAACCGGCCGGCTACCAGATATGGATTAAAGAATTAACTCCTTATTTATTGAAAAACTAATTTATAAACGATGAGAAAAGCAACTACGCTCTTATATATTGCTGCCTTTTGTACAGGCATAGTGCAGGCGCAGCCTAAACTTACTGCAAACGCACAACAAACCAAGATGAATACTTTCGTCAGCCAGTTAATGGCCAAAATGACGGTCGACGAAAAAATTGGTCAGTTAAACCTGGTTACCGGCGGCGAAGCCAAAACCGGCGAGGCCGTAAGCAACGGCGTTGAAAGTAAAATAGCGCAAGGCCAGGTGGGCGGTATTTTCAGTTTAACCACGCCGGGTCGTGTACGCCAGGCGCAACAAATTGCCGTTACCAAAAGTCGCCTTAAAATTCCGCTCATATTTGGGCAGGATGTGATACATGGTTACAAAACAACTTTTCCGATACCCCTGGCCCTGGCAGCCAGCTGGGATTTGCCCCTGATTGAGAAAACAGCCCGCGTAGCAGCCACCGAAGCAAGTGCTGATGGTATCAACTGGACGTTTTCGCCCATGGTTGATATTTCGCGCGATGCACGATGGGGCAGGGTAGCCGAAAGCAGCGGCGAGGATACTTATCTGGGGTCGCAGATTGCCAGAGTAATGGTGCGTGGTTACCAGGGCGACGATCTGACCAAGAATAACACCATTATGGCTTGTGTAAAACACTTTGCCCTTTATGGCGCTGCCGAATCGGGTCGTGATTATAACACCACCGATATGAGCCTCGACCGGATGTATAACGATTACCTGCCGCCATATAAGGCAGCCGTTGATGCCGGTGCGGGTAGCGTGATGGCATCATTTAACGACATTAACGGCGTGCCGGCAACCGCCAATAAATGGTTGTTAACCGATTTGCTACGCAAGCAATGGGGTTTCAAAGGTTTTGTAACGTCCGATTATACCGGCGTGAGTGAACTGATTGAGCATGGCCTGGGTAATTTACAGCAGGTTGCAGCCCGGTCGTTAAAAGCCGGTATGGAAATGGATATGGTGAGCGAAGGCTACCTGACTACGCTAAAGAAATCTTTGCAACAGGGTATGGTTACCATGGCAGACATCAACAATGCTTGCCGCCTGATTTTGGAGGCCAAGTATAAGTTAGGTTTGTTTGATGATCCTTACAAATACTGCAGCGAAGAGCGTGCTAAAAATGAAATATTAACGCCCGAGCATATCCGATTTACCCGGGAGGTTGCCACGCAAACTTTTGTATTGCTCAAAAACCAGGGCAATATTTTGCCCTTAAAAAAATCAGGCACCGTTGCAGTTATTGGTCCGCTGGCTAACACCAAGGCCAATATGCCGGGTACCTGGAGCGTTAATGCCGAGCTAAGTAATGCTTTATCTTTATTAGAAGGCTTGAAAAACGTAGCCGGTAATAAAGTAAATATTTTGTACAGTGTAGGCTCTAATTTAACGGCTGACGCTACGCTGCAAAAAAATGCAACCATGTTTGGCCGTGACATTCCGCGCGATAACCGCCCCGAAGAAGATATCATCAAAGAAGCCGTGGCAACTGCGCAAAAAGCCGATGTGGTAGTAGCGGCCTTGGGCGAGAGTTCGGAAATGAGCGGCGAAAGTTCGAGCCGTACCGATATCGAAATCCCCGAAGTACAAAAAAGATTATTGGCGGCTTTATTGAAAACAGGCAAACCGGTAGTGCTGGTGTTGTTTACTGGTCGTCCGTTGGCTATTAAATGGGAATCTGAAAACGTACCAGCTATACTGAACGTTTGGTTTGGTGGTTCGCAGGCCGCTAATGCCATTGGCGATGTATTGTTTGGCGATGTAAACCCATCGGGCAAACTGGCCATGACTTTTCCTCAAAATGTGGGGCAGGTGCCTTTGTATTACAGTCACAAAAACACCGGTCGTCCGTTGGCTCCGGGTGCCTGGTTTACCAAATTCAGGTCTGGTTACCTTGACGTTAGTAACGATCCGCTTTATCCGTTTGGTTTTGGTTTGAGTTATACCACCTTTACTTACGGTGATTTGAAGTTGAGTTCAAATTCACTCCGTCCCGGCCAGTCTATCACTGCCAGGGTAACGGTAACCAACACCGGTAAAACTGAGGGTAAAGAGGTAGTGCAGTTATACACCCGCGATTTGGTAGGCAGCAGCACCCGCCCGGTTAAAGAACTCAAAGGCTTCCGGAAAATCAGCCTCAAACCCGGCGAAAGCAAGGAGGTAACATTCACCATCAGCGAAAACGACCTGAAGTTTTACAACGAAGCCTTAAAATACGTTGCCGAACCCGGCGATTTCAAAGTATTCATCGGTCCAAACTCGCGCGACGTTAAAGAAAGCCAATTTACACTGTTGAGTAAGTAAGCGCACAACTTACACATCAATCAAAAGGCCTTTACCGCTCTGCATCATCAGGGTAGTAAAGGCCTTTTGTATAAATAGACTTTGGTTTACAAATTACTTTAACGGCATTACCCTAAACCAATCAATATCAGCATAGCCCGAGTCGTTAATTTGGGTATTGCGAGTACAGAAAAGGGCCACCTTGGCACCCACCCAGCGCCCCGGCGTTGCCTTAAAGGTGTCGCCCACTATTTGAAAATTGTTTCCATCAGCGCTGTAAGCAAAGCTGCACAAGGCACCCGGCCGTACTATCACCCTCAGATAGATAGTCGGCGAATTAAGTTTGGTAATTTCCCGCTCGTTTTCCTCTTCGCTACGATCGGCATTTTTACAGGTGCTCATCACCAGGTAGTCGCCATCCTTTTTATGTTTAATGCTAATACCCGCATAACTTAATCCCATTACAGCAAGGCCAGCATCTTCGCCCTCAATCTTAGTGTTGGGCTTAAACTCCAATTTTGCCGTAGCCACAAATTCCTCCACTGGAAACTTTTGCATCAGCAGGTTGGGAACAAGCCACAAATTTTTAGCTTCATCAGGCATCTTGGCGCTATACAAGCGTAATACCCCCTTGGCAGGATACAGGTAGCTCCAGTATGCTTTTGGGTTGGCATTCCATTGCCATTGCAGGCCTAACAGGTTGGTGTTAAACTCGTCGCTTTCGGCAGGGTTTTGTATCGTGGCCGGTATCTTGCCCACATTAGGTTTGCGGTAAGTCAGCACCGGTTCGCCCTTGCCGTCTCCGTCTTTATCCAGCCCAATTACCGGCCAGTTATCCTTCCAAATCATCGGCTCCAGGTGTACCACACGGCCGTAAGCATCTTTATCCTGAAAATGCAGAAACCAGTCTTCGCCGGTAGTTGTGTTTACCCAAGCTCCTTGGTGCGGGCCGTTGATGGAGCTTTTACCCTGGTCCATCACCACCTTGCGCTCATAAGGGCCGTAAATATTTTTAGAACGCAGCGCCAGCTGCCAGCCCGTAGACACGCCGCCTGCCGGTGCAAAAATGTAGTAGTAGCCACCGCGCTTGTAAAACTTAGGTCCTTCCAGCGTGGGGTCCTGCTCGTGACCGTCGTAAACAATCACGCCTTCATCGGTTACTTTGGTGCCTGCTTTATTTAATCGGTTTACGGCAATTATACTTTTGATGCCCGCTCTGCTACCTGCAAACCCGTGTACCAGATACATCGAGCCATCATCATCGAAAAGGGGGCAGGGGTCAATCAGGCCTTTGCCGGGCATAACCAGTATGGGCTCAGTCCATGGGCCTGCCGGGTTAGCGGCTTTGGTGAGGTATATGCCGTAGTCAGGGTCAGGGTAGTAAATGTAAAATTCTTTATTATAATAACGTATGGCAGGCGCCCATACACCATCGCCATGGCGGGGCGTATCAAAGTGGTCAAATGGTGGCTGTTTGCTGAGGGCGTAGCCTAAAATCTTCCAGTTTACCAGGTCTTTAGAATGTAATATGGGCAAGCCGGGTATGTTTTCGAAGCTGGACGAAACCAAGTAAAAATCGCTGCCTACTCTAATCACATCAGGATCAGAATAATCGGCATTGATGACCGGGTTTTTATATTGCCTGTTGCCTAAATCCGGGCTCCATACTTTTGAAACGTAAGGTGGAGTAGGCATTGCCTTTTGCTGAGCAGAAACAATATGGGCAAAGAGGCAGCAGATAATTAATGATGTAATATTTTTCACAGGTAAGGTATTTTCAGGTTTTGAGTCGATAAAATGTTTTGCATCTCAAAGTATGAAAAAAAATTGAATCATCCAGGTTCCCGGCATCGCTATATATTGACAGGCAAAGTCAGTAATCACCAATAAGAGGCAGGGTATTTAGAGAGTTGTCGTGTCTGTACAGCCTGAATTCAAAAGAATAATAGGTATCTGAGCACATCCCCCTCTGCTGTAAAATATTCGTTACGTTTATAAGGAAATTTTAAGGCGGGCAAGATAAAAATCAACAGATAACTGCTTATTTTTAGAACGTTATTTTCCGATTGTTGATATACGTGATAAGGCTGTTTACTTGGTTTACTTTCTTTTTTGTTTTGATAGGCCTGGCTTCGATAAGCCTGGCGCAGTCTGCACGATTAATTACAGGCAAGGTAACCGATGCCAAAACCGGTGAGCCACTGCCGTACGTAACTATTTCGGTTAAGTTACCTGCCCATCAAATCAAAGCGGTATCAACCGATTTTTCGGGTTTATATAACCTGGCCCTCCCGGCAGGCGCTGCTCCTGATTCTATTTTTGCCACCTACGTAAGTTACATCACCGGCAAAAAAATACTGGCCCGCACCGATAAAGTAGTAGATTTTCAGTTACAGCCCGATAATCAGATGCTTAAGGCAGTTGTTGTAACACCGCATAGCTATGAAAACCCGGCCTGGGATATTATGCGTAAGGTAATTGCGCACAAAGACAGTAATAACTTTGATAAACTCCGGAGTTACAGTTTTGAAAGCTATAAACGCATCGACCTTTCTATCAATAAAATAAGCGAAAAGCTGCGGCGGCGCAAATTTATGCAGCAGCTTACACCGGTACTGGACAGTTTGAAAAAAACGGCCGGCAGCGATGGCACCGTGATTCTGCCGATTTTTATGTCGGAGAGCATCTCAAACATTTATTATAACCGTAAGCCCGAACGCAAAACCGAACAAGTATTAAGCACCCGCTCTAAAGGGGTGGGTATAGAAGACCCGACATTGATTTCGCAGATTGTGAGTGCCGGGTTTCAACAATACAATTTTTACCAGAACTACCTGCGTTTGGCCGGCAAAGATTTTATATCGCCGGTAACCGATAGCTGGAAGCTTTTGTACGATTATGAACTGGTAGAAAATAACGATGTCATCAACGGTGTAAACTGTTACCGCATAACCTTTAAACCCAAACGGGCGCACGATTTGGCTTTTGCAGGTGTAATGTGGATTACGCAGGACAGTTACGCACTTTACCGTATTGATGTTACCGTGAGTGAGGACGCCAACCTTGACTTTTTTGATAAAATACGTATACAGGAAGAAATGACGCAGCCGGCCGGTACCAATGCCTGGTTGCCCGAAAGAACGCGTGTGGTTATACAGGTGAGTAACCTGCTCAAAAATCAGCCTGGATTTATTGGTAAGTTTTACCTCGCTAATAAAAACATCGCGGTTAACAAAGATTTCCCTCCGCAGTTGTTTAAAGACCCTTTGACCATCAGCGACAATGCTGTTAAAAACGATGAAAATTACTGGGCACAACACCGTTATGACACCCTGACTACAGTTGATAAACGCACCTACCAGGTGATTGATACCGTCAGGAATCTGCCCATTGTTAAAAGCTATGCCAATATTGCCTCCACCATTATTAACGGTTACTATCGCGTAGGTAAAATAAGCTTGGGGCCTTACTTGTATACCTATAGTTATAATGACTTGCAGGGAAGTGTGCTGAGGCTGGGCGGCATGACTAACCGCTATTTCAGTAACCGCGTTATTTTGGGCGGTTATGTGAGTTATGCATTTTTAAACCGTAAGGTAAACTACGGTGCATCGGCCGATTACATCTTTTCGCGCAAGCCGTGGACACAGGTCGGGGTATCATACAGTCGCGATTTATCACAAACTGGTTACCAGTTCGAAAATTTCAGCAAGTCGAATAACGTTTTCAGGGCATCTATCCGTAACGGTTCGGTAAGCCGGCGCGGCCCTTTTACCCAGGATGAGTTTAAGACGTATATTCAGCACGATTTAACGGGTACATTACGTGGCCAGCTTACGGTTGGGCATCGTACCTTTGACCCGCTTTTTGACTTTAGTTACCGCAAGCGCGATAATGGCGAAATTATTCACGATTACCAGGTGTCGGAAGCGGTGGCCGAACTGCAGTGGACACCCGGACGCAGGGAGTTGCAGTCTGAGCAGATTAACAAACGGATTTTAATCAACAATGGTGAGGATAACCACATCATCACTATC
>CAXYKR010000069.1:0-10381 GCA_964277815.1 uncultured Mucilaginibacter sp.
CTTTTCAATCACGCAACTCAGGGTTTCTTTCCAGTTGGGCAGCTCGTACCTGAAGGCGATATTATTGTCGCTCACCTGGAATACGATGCTGATTTTACGCTGCTGCGCGTTTTCGAGCGTTACGGTGAGCTTGTTGGCCACGTAATGCACCTGCGACACCTTGGCCCTATCGAGGGTATATTGCTGGTCTACGTTACCTTCGGTTTTGCCCACCAGTTTGAGGCCCAACGCAAAATCGCCCTCGTTGGTTTGCAGGCCCAGCGGCGAATCATCGAGCATGGTTTTGCCCTTATAGGTAACTGCATACTCGGCCTTACCGCCCTGCAGCTTAAAACTCAGGGCCGTTTGCTTGTCGGGACTATACACCGTGGCATCCTGCGCCCAAAGCCGGGCCGAAAATGAGAGGATAAAAACAGATAACGTAAACGCTTTTTTCATAAAGTGGGTTAAAGTTGGTTTGTTATTGAGGTTTCGGCCTGCAAGATAAGGGAAAATTAAGCCAATTAGTGAATGAGTGAGTGGTGAATGAGTGAATAGAAGCCAATGAGTGAATTTTGACTGAGCGAATGAGTGAATTGGCAGGTTGAACTTTTATCTTGGTTCTTGGCTCTTGGTTCCTGGCTCTTACTCGTCCTGTCATTCCGAACGATAGAGAGGAATCTTGTTCAAAGCGGCAAGTGAGTCACTTTTCTCTTCGTCTGTATTCTTAATTCTATACTCTTGACTCCAAAACCTTGGCTCCTGGCTCTTAGCTCTTGGCTCTAACATCTATACTCTTGATTCTAAAAACTCAACCCGAGCAAAAACTCAATCAACGGTTCCAGATTGACGGGTGTTACCTCGCCTTGCCAGTGGTAAATTTGGCCGTTGGTAGTCGTGATGTCGAGTTTGCTGGTGGGCACATCAATGATGGCCACGTTTTGGCTCCAGGCTTTTAGTCGCGATAGTAGGCTATGCTGTAACAGCGTCTGCAGCGTATCTGATTGCGCGCGGGTCAGTTTACCGGTTAAGGCACCGGGTTTACCGTTGGCGGTGGTGGGCCCTGCGTATACATTTCCGTGTTGGTCGATATTGATTTGCTTATCGGCACCGTTGCCTCCAACCGTACTGAAAGTGAGCGTGTTGAACTTTACTTTTTCGGCAGGAGTGTAAGATAAACTGGTGTAGCGGTACTCGGGTTTGCGGGCCAGGTTGCGGGCGTTTTCGTCAACCGGCACCAACACCAAATTCTTGGTAGTGGCCGCCTTGATGAAAAATTTGGCCGAGTCCGACCGCTCGAAGGCAAAATTATCTACACTGCTGTAATAGGTTTTTACCAGCACCAATGTATCGCCCTTAAACACATAATTAGAATGCTCGGGCACACCCTCAAACACGGCATCCAGCACCTGGTCGTTCCTAAACACCAAGGAGTTTAACTCCGTGCTTACCCATCTCCCCTGTTTTAATAACGCCGCGGTTTGCGCGTGCAGGCCGACGGGCAGTAAACAGAGTAAAAGCAGGATGTAAAGATGCATGTTTATTAGGCAAGTTTCGGTTTAGTATTACGCTTATTTTGCGGTATTATTGTGGACGAGTGAGAGTCAAGAATATAGAGTCGAGAGTATAGAGGTAAGAGCGAGTAGCCGAGAGTTTAGAATCAGGAATGTATATGGGGAATAGTCGTTCAATTGCAGGGAGTAGCAAGATTCCTCTCTGTCGTTCGGAATGACAAGCGGAAGAGAGCCAGGAAACAAGAGCCAGGAAGTAAAATTTGGAATAAAGAGTATAGAGTCAAGAGTAGACATTCATTGGTTTTACTCATTCACAACTCACTCATTCACTCATTGGCTTCTATTCACTAAATCTATCATTGGCTCACTGGCTCCAAGCGCCATCTTATAATGATGCTCGGTCTGTCCCGTGACAGTAAACCCTAAGCGCTGGTACAAAGCCATGGCCCGGATGTTAATTTTAAAAACCTGTAACCGGATAGGCTTAGATTTTAATTTTGCCTGAGCAATCAGGTCGTTTAAAATTTGCGTGCCGGCACCTTTCCCTTGCGCGGTATTGCATACAAGAAGGTTTTGCAAGTAAATGCTTTTATCGTCTTCGGTTACGATAAGCAGGCCCACGGCTGTTCCGCTATCGTCTGTCAGGATTTTGGTTATCTCAGGGTTAAAGTCTTTCGCGTGGAAGTTGAGCTGCACGGCATCATCCCAGCCCCAAATTTTTTCGATGTGAGGTTTGATGGAGCTTTTTTTGATTTGAAAGATTAAATCGAAATCGGCATCAGTGGCATTTCGGCAGCGTAGCATAGTTTGCACCTATCAGAAATTAAGTGGTAAAAATAATATAACTGACTGCTATTTACACCAATATCAATAAGCCTGAATGAGTACCTCGGCAGGAATGTGCAAAACCTCGTTCAGCTTACGAATCATGGCCAGGCTGAGCTTGCGTTTGCCCGAAAGGATTTCGGATTTACGCGACCGGTAACCCAAAATATCCGCCAGTTCTTTTTCGGACATGCCCATTTGGTCTAAACGGAACCGGATAGCTTCCAGAGGATTGGGCGATGGTATAGGGTGGTTAGCCAACTCATAATCTTTAATAAGTATGCTTAACACCTCCAGCTCGTCAGATACGGCCGAGCCTTCTTCTACATCCAACTGCATCAGTTCATAAACGCGTGCCAATGCATCATCATACTGTTCTTCTGTCTTAATGGGTTTTAACATAGCTTACTTGTTTGGCGTCAATTAAATCATATTGTTTATGCGTCCCGAACCAAACCACAAAAACAATTTTGAGCCGGTATCCAATATCAACAATCAGTCGGTAACTATTACCGTGTATGTTGAAAACCACTTGTTTGCTGGTTATGATGGATGCATTACGGTAGTGCGCTTTCAATTCATTCGGATTATTCCACAATACTTGCGAAGTTTCTTTGTACCAGCTCAACAAGGCTTGTTCGGCCTGATGATACTCCACAAGGTACTCTCTTAAAGTTTTAACTGCAATTACCCGCATTTCTAAAACAAATATAAGCAAATGCTACCATATTGGTAACAACAAAACTTAATAGTGATTTTTTAATTAGTGTATTTGGCCGTTTATCATTTATGATGGGCGTTATCGCCACAAAAGGCCCCTAAAGATGTTTTTTCCGCCATTATACCGAGCCATATCGGCCTGACTAAACCGAAAGAAAGCAATTTTACCAATAACCAAAATGCCCTTTATCAAAAACTAAACAAAAACCAGATACTCACCACCATCTCTTTTATTTTTTTTCAGATTTCTGCAAGAGACAACTTCAACTTTTTGTACTTTTTGAGACGTAATTTTTGCCGATGAAACCAGCCATAATACTTCTGTTTTTGATAATGGGTGCCCTTAAATCTTACAGCCAGGCCATCAACTGTAATGATAGAGTAGCGCTTAAAGCATCGCTGAAGGCCTTACACGAAAGCGACCAGCAGATAAGACTGGAGCTCAACCAGAAAATGCAAACCCTGAAAATGCCCCCAGAAGGATTCTTAAACGTTAGGAACTTTACATCACCCGAACATGATGACCTGGCACCTACTTTTCATATCGCCTAAATTGTCCCACTGAGCGCTTGCGCAAGTTTTGTGTCAGTTTATTCATGTCATTAAGTTTTAGCACGTTGTAGACAGCACCTTCAGATATCTTGATATTATCGCAACGCTCTAAATACCCAATAATACGCTTTTGACCCAAATGGTATGTTTGCCTTAAGTGCAAGATCAGCTTTTCTATGTGTTTAGGTGTTCTCAGCTTAGGATTCGTAGGGCAACGCCTACCGTTAATAGGCGCAGTTTCACCACCTGATTCACAAGCTCTTTTCCATTGATAAAAAGTTTCTCTGGAAACATCATAATATCGGCAGGCCTTTGTGATGTTACCGACCTTTTTTGCATAATTAAGCACTTTAAGTTTACGCCGGATGTCTGACCGGGCTTTAGCATTCTTTTGAAAACAGGCATTAAGTTTAAACAATTTATAACATGAATTATAAAAATCAACTCAAGTCATAATTTTCATAAATTAGTAATAGCCGCCTTTTCTTGCTTAATATGCTTTTTAAATTCTGACCGGGCGATTGCATCAAGCTCGACACTTTTGTAATAATGTAAAGCAGTTGCCATATAATAATTTTGGTCGCCTTTGCAGCCTTCACACATTTTGGGTGGTGGAATATTTCTCATTAACTTTTTCCCTAAGCTATCAGCTATACTCTCTGCATCTGCACTAAGACCATCAAAAGGATTAAAAGCATCCTTTTTTTCAAGGTATCTAAATAACGTGTCACTCTTGTATGCTGAACGTAAACTTGTAAAGAATACACGATCTTTGAACGCATCTATCCAAGGGTTTTCAGCCTGCTCATAATTAAACGCAACGAATTGCTTGTAGCTACAAGCATTAAAAACGAGTATTATAATCAGTATTAATATTAATTTCATTAAATTATTTATTGAAGTTCCCATACATCTAATCTTAAAATCGGACCATCAAAGTGGCATCCATTGGTACAAGTCGCATCAGTATTTAACAAATCAGCATGTCCAGTAGCCCAACTAAACCTACTCGAATACATTGAATAAATTCCTTTCTTTCCAATTAACAATGATGGTAAATTTTCTCCATGTGTTCCAGCTTCTGCTTGGGTATATTTATGGTGATTTGCATTATAAGGCGTTGAAGGATCGCCGTCATTTGTACCGAATGTCTTCCTCATCCATTTGTTTATCTCGTAAGCCGCTTTGAAATAATATTTTCCGTCAGAACCAAGAAAAGTTTGGCCAGTTATGTGGGGAATGACAACACCTGAATAATTTAAGGCTTTTGACATCCTAATAGCACAAGTATTTGTTGTTGGGCCATTATAAAAACCTGCGATTTCTCCGCCTATTGAATTGAACATCTTTTGAGGAGTGTCATACAGAGGATCTGTATTTGACGGAAAAGCCGCTTGAAAAGAAGAAAAAGATGGTAGGGCTTGTTGAACAAAGGTCAAGTTAGGATCGTTCTCAGGAGCTGAATTTGAACCAGAAGCATCAGAATCCTCATTAGGGGTTAAAAATTGATTTTTAAAGGTCGTAAGATTAACAGATGAATTATTCATCAAATAACTAATGGACCATATTAGATGATCTTTTACCGTTTGGCTTTGACCCTCTAAGGCTAAATACTTTGATAATGCATCGGTTAAATCTGGCCTATCGTAGAGGAAGGTCTGCTTGCTATTATCTGTCAAATTTAGAACCTTAATTAAAGCGTAAACTTGGTTGCCATCGGTTATTTCGATATCTTCCCAATGATATCCCATACCCACACAGCCTTCACCACCAGCTGGTAAGCCAGCCCCAGTTCCGTCATCAACGGTTGGGCAGCCCTGATCATTTGAATTGTAAACTATGCGCCTTATCCAAATAGAGCCACCACCGTACGGAGGCAAAGTTGCTGTACCACCACCTCCAACACCAACACCAACACCAGTTCCGTCAGGGGAACTTCAGTCCATACCTGGACACCAGCTGGGATGCCGCCAAGCGAATTTCCTCCGCTTTCATCATTTTGAGGATTGTAGCCAGCTGTTTGGGGATAAAAACAGAACCCATAAATCTGCCAGTTACCCGGAGACCAACTTCCCCCTGTTAACCAACACCAAATTTTTTCTAGAAATTCGCCGATATCTGCAGTTTCGGAAGCCTTTTTTGTAGGTGTAATACTGGTAGGAAGTTTAGTTGATTCTTTTGGCGCTGATCCATTTTTAATTATTATTCCATTTTTATAGCTAAGCTGCCAAGCTTGATTGTTTTCAATCGAATAAGAAAAAAGGTTTCCTGTGTAAGGAGAGTCATTTAGTTTATCTTTTTCCCATTTATAAAGGTATCCTAGCAAGGTACCGTTTTCTTTAGTTAGGTAAAAAGCAGCATCTTCAGCTATCGGTATACGGATAACTTGGTGCTTATCGATGACGTTATATTGCGCTTTATCTAGAATTAGGGAAGCTTTGGCAAATGCTGGCAGTTTGTGAATGTAACTACTTATTTCTTGCTGAGTTATACGGTCATTTTGACTTAATTGCTCAATTGCAGATGTCAGGGAAAAGTTTTTATTATCCTCATTTCTTGAGTCATCCTTTCTGCAAGCATTATTAAATAAAATAATAACAAACAGAAAAAAAAATACGGCAGCGAAGAGCTGCATAGCTGAGTCGTTTTATTTTGTGATAAGATTTTCGGAAATTTAATTCATTTTCTTTGATCTTGAAATATATAAGAATATTTTTTTTGCCGTTTTACTTGTGATAAGTTAGAAATCAAACACAGTATAAAGAAAACAATACGATATCGCCAGTTAAGCCAAGAGATTTCTGAAGTAGCAACGCGAATCAAAAGCATTCTGAAGTTGTAAATCCAGGCAAAACATTGCTCATTGACGAATCTGGCTTTACAGAACCTACTTTTCGGATTATTGCAATGCAAAAAAAAGAGTAAAGATGTGTTTCGTCTGTACTCTTATTTAAAATTTTCTATTCTTAATTTCAAACCTTGGCTCCTGGTTCTTAGCTCTTGACTCTGTACTCTTGATTCCTGCACTTGGCTCCTGGCTCTCGACTCCTGGCTCTCGGCTCTTGGCTCTTTTTTCATATCTTGCTCATCAATACCAACCTTATGAATGCTTCTGCCACTTTGCCTGCTAACCACTGGAATACCGGTCAGCTTGTTGCCTTCCGCTTTTTTACGCTGCTGTTTGTGCTGTTTATTTTGCTCAACCCCAATGTGGTGGCACCGCTGGTATACCCGTTTTCGTTACTGGTGAAAGCGCCTATCGACTGGTTGACCAACCTGGTGGCGCAGCAACTTTTTCACATCGACCATCCGCTCCGTAACGACATAACCGGCAGCGGCGACCGGCTTATTGATTTTTTACATCTGTTTGTGGCAGTTAGCTTGTCGGTAGTAGGTACTGTGATATGGTGGGCAGCCGATTACCGGCGGCGCAGTTATAACCAGGCGCTGTACTGGCTCACAGTGCTGATACGCTACTACCTGGCCCTTACCATGATTGAATACGGCATGGTCAAAGTGTTTAAAACGCAGTTTCCGGACTTAACCGAACGCCGGCTTAACCAACGCTACGGCGACTCATCGCCCATGGGTTTGGCCTGGCGGTTTCTAAGTTACTCTACGGCTTATAACTATTTTATGGGCTTTGCCGAGCTTAGCGGGGCACTGCTCTTGCTGTTTAGGCGTACGGCTACGCTGGGCGCTATTTTAACATTTTTTGTGTCGCTGAATATTATGGCCATCAATTACTGCTTTGATGTGCCGGTTAAAATACTATCGACCGCGCTGGTAGTGATGAGCCTTTTTTTGCTGGCATTGGATGTGCGTCCGCTTATTCGCTTTTTTATTTTGGGCCAACCCGCCGGTGCGCCCGCCAAACTCAAACCCGAGTTTAAACGCCGCTGGGTTAGCATCACCAGCCTGGTGTTTAAATGCCTGCTGCTGCTGTTTGTGATTATGATGGTTACCTCTAACACCATACAATATCTGTATGCCAAAAGCAAAGCTACCAAACTTAAAACCGGCTATTACAACGTAGTTAACTACCGCGAACCAGGCCGCCCACAAGCCCAAACGAACATGGACCCTGCCCGCTGGCAAAAAGTGATGCTCACGCCCGATTCGCTCAGTGTCTACAATGCCGCCGGGGTGCGCATTGCCTGTGCCTGCCGCATCGACGCGGCCAGCAACCAACTGCTCTGCCGCAAGCCCAATACATACGAAAACGATTTAGTACTAACTTATAAAACACTTAAAAACGGCGGGTTAATTCTCAAAGGCAATTTCATGAGACACGATATGGTTACCCGCCTGGCCTTCCAGAGCGCCTACCACCCCGACTCTACCCTGCTCCTCAACCGTGGCTTCCACTGGATAAACGAGGTGCCGTTTAATAGATAAATTAGTGAATGAATGAGTGAGTGGTGAATGAGTGAATTTTTGATGTGCAGATATGCGGATGTGCAAATGTGCAGGTGGACGTATCTGGCTCTAGGCTCTCCCATCCCGTCCTGTCATTCCGAACGAAAAAGAGAAATCTTGTTCGAAGCGGTAAATGAACGTTTATATTCTCCATCTATATTCCTGATTCTATACTCCATACTCTTGATTCCAAATCTTGGCTCTTGGTTCTCTAAAAAACTTTCCATGCCGATGCGTACCTATCTGACCAAATTTAATAGTTTAGAACAGCGGCTCATTTTATTAAAATTGTTGACCGCAATGCCAGTCATTAGGTCTAATGGTATATTAATTCCCACTGCACCACAGCAACATCATATTTATCACGCGTTATGCGCTAAAGCAAGCGAGACAACCTCGGCGACAGGTATCTCTTCCTGCTCCAAAAAGTACATTTTCATGGCGCCTTTGTTCTTGGCTTCGATTTCGCCTCGATAGGTAAAGGCAAAGCCATCCTTTACCATATTATAAGTAGTTTCTGATACGTTGATTTTGCCCGATACTGAGTTTTGTTCCATGCGGGCTGCCGTGTTTACGGTATCGCCCCAAATGTCGTAAGCAAACTTTTTGACGCCTACAATGCCCGCCACCACGCTGCCCGAGTGGATGCCGATGCGGATGTTAAAGGTTTTGTCGCCCAGTTTGGCTTTGCGCTCTCGTACAAAAGCGGCAATCTCCAGGGCTGCTTTCACTACCTTCTCGGCGTGCAAATCATCGGCATTGGGCAGGCCGCCTACGGCCAAGTAAGCATCACCAATGGTTTTTATTTTTTCGATATGATGAGCGGAGATAATCTTATCAAAAGCCATAAAGCAAAAGTGCAGTTCAGCTACCAGTTGCTCTGGCGTGAGTTGCTGGCTCACGGTGGTAAAGTTTACAAAATCGGTAAACAGCACGGTTACCTCATCAAACAGTCGGGCATTGGCGCTACCTTTCTCTTTCAACTCTTCGGCCACATCGGCAGGCAAAATATTGAGCAGCAAATGCTCTGAGCGCTGTTTTTCGAACGATATGCGCGTATTGGCCTCGCTAATTTCGGCATTAGCTTTGGTGAGTAAGCGGTTTGACCGTCGCTGGTTCAGGTAGTTTTTACCGATGACGAAGGAAAGCAGCAAAAGTCCGCCAATGCCGGCCATAAACAAACGGCTACGGCTTTGCTGGGCGCTTATTTCGCTTTTTTGCAGCAAAAGGGTGGTTTCGCTCAACTTTTGGGCCTGCCGGGCGGCGCTCAGTTCCTGCTCCCTGGCTTTGCGTTTGCCTTGCTCTAATTGTAAAAAGGCCTGCGTTTTTAAAAAGTTTAACCGCTGCAAGTCTTTCTCCTTGTTAGCCAGGGTAAGTTGTTGCCTGTTAAGCAGTAAAGCTTGTTTTTGCTGGGTGGCAATCAAGGTTTGCCGGTCAAGCGCGGCCTTGGCTTTTTGCTGTTGCAGTTTGAGCGAATCCTCGGTATGGAAGTGCTTGGAATCGGTCACAATTTTTACCAGCTCTTGGTTGTTGTATGCCTGTGCCATGCTATCTTTGATAGTAACATAGCGGTTAAAGGCGGCGTAAGCTTTGGGATAATCTTTCGTTTTTTCGTAAAGCAGGCTCAGTTCCTGGTAGATATCTCTGTAAACAATGGCGCTCGAATCCCGGTTTCTAACATTAGCTATTGAGCGCAATGACTCTTCGAGGTAAGATTGCGCGAGTGGGTAACGCCGGGCCGGGTCAACGCCGGCTTTTCTTAAAACTTCATCAGGCGCATCGCGGTATATACTGCCCAAGGTTCCTAAAACCATAAAGTTTTTTGTAGGCAAAACTTTCTGCAGATAAATAAGCGCGTTTTGATAGTCTTTTTTTGCGTAGTATATCCAGGCAATGGTATTGTACCGGTTTTCTAATTGTTTTTTGGTTAATCTATTGGCAGACAGCTGCAAGGCATCCAGGCATTCTTGTAAAGCCTGGGCGTAATCTTTGCGTGCAAAGTGCAGCATGGATAGCCGGTCAAGTACCTGAAGTATGCCCTCGGTATCGCCTAATCTTTTTGATGTACGCAGGGCTTCGTTGTAATAATTAAGGGCGCGTGTGGTGTCGCCCGTTGCCTGATATACGATGGCCAGGCTTTGAATTAAACCTGCCGATGCATTATCTTCGGGCAGGTTGCGGCTCAGATCAACTGCCTGCTGAAAATACTGCATGCCGGTTTTGGCATCCCGCTTCACAGACAGGTATAATCCGCCCATATTCTGGCAAACCCGCCGCATAAAGATGCGGTCGTTTATTTTAGTAAAACCTGCCAGGGCTGCTTTATAATAACGTATGGCGGTTGTATCGCTTTTTGCGAAATAGGTGGAACC
>CAXYKR010000070.1:0-9203 GCA_964277815.1 uncultured Mucilaginibacter sp.
CTCTTTAGCCGTTAGTGTTATTTTTTTACCTGCACGCTCGGCCGTTTTATCCCAGGTGTCCAGTGTCAAATCACTAAAAGTGAGCAGGTGGCTTGAGGTTTCGGTAAGATTTCGGCGACGTAATAAAGCTTCGATTCGGGCCAGCAGTTCGTTGAAATGGAAAGGCTTGATAAGATAATCATCCGCACCGGCATGCAAGCCGTTTACCTTATCATCAATAGTACCCAGGGCGCTCAGCATTAATATAGGCACCTGCGCCTGCTTTTGCCTGATTTGCTTACACAAATCAATACCATTAATCAGCGGCAGCATCACATCTAAAATAATAAGGTCGTAGGTTTGCTGCAGCACCTCGGTTAGTCCTGCCACACCATCGCGGGCAACGTCAACAGTAAACTGATGCTCGTTTAAGCCTTTTTTTATGAAAGAGGATACTTTGTCTTCGTCCTCAACTAACAGGATACGTGCCATGTTTTACCGTTATGTGCTTATATAGTTTGAATTAGCAAACTTAATCACAAAAATGATACATTAAAATCAAACCTGATGGTTATTGCCTCTGGCTATGCTTTTTAAGTAAAAAGGGATGTTTGCCATAGCTACGTTGCCTTTATCATCGCTATTTTAAACGCATAAGCGATAAGCACCTGCTTTATATATTGATTTTAAGATAGCCTGATTGCTATAATAGTTACCAACTAATTCGTTTAATAAAACAGATAGTCAGGTGATTTATTATTGATGATGAATTTAGTGAAACTTATATGATGAATGATTAAAGTTGTTATATAATAGCAATGCCCTGCAAGAAATACTTACAGGGCATTACATTATCAGGCAAAATAAAACTTTAACGTTTCCAACCGCCGCCTACAGAACGGTATAAGTTAATAGCACCTATAAAAATATTCTTTTTGGTGTTAGCCAGTTCCAGCTCAGCATCAAGCACGTTGCGCTGGGCCGTGATTACCTCCAGGTAATTGGCGCGGCCTACCAGGTATAAATCATTAGCTACGGCAACAGCATTGTTCAGGGCCTGTACTTCCTGTTGCTTTTGGTTGTAGGCCTGGCTGTAATTTTCAATACTTTTCAGGCTGTTGAGTACTTCCTGGTAACTGGTTAAAACCGTTTTTTGGTAACCGTATAAAGCTTGCTTGCCTTGGGCGATGGTTCGGTTGTAATCAGCCTTAATCAGGTTACGGCTAAAAATAGGGGCTGTTATATTACCCAAAAGGCCATAAGCCAACGAACCCGGATTGAAAAGCAACGAACTGCTGAAGGCATTAAAACCCACATAAGGCGACAGCGTAAGCGACGGGAAAAACGCAGCATGCACCGCTTTAATATCAGCGTTCATGGCCCGTAACTCAAACTCGGCTTCTTGTATGTCGGGCCGGTTCAACAGCAATTGTGATGGTACACCTGCCTTTAACACCGATGGAAGTTTAAGGGTATTGATTGAGGTATCGCGGCTGATGGTTTTAGGAAATCTGCCGGTTAAAAAGTTAAGCTGGTTTTCGGTTTCGGTTACCTGCTGTAAAATTTGATACTCCAAACCTTTGGTACGCTTTAATTGCGCCAAAAACTGCTGTACTGCCAATTCGGTAGCCCGGCCGCCTAACTTTTGCACCTTGATAATTTCCAGCGCATTATTTTGCAGCTCCAGGTTTTTACGGACTACCCGCAGCTCATTATCTAAAGCCAGTAAGGTATAGTAGGCTGTAGCAATTTGTGCCGTAAGCGAGGTGGCCACCATTTTATAACCACTCTGACTGACTAAAAATCGGTTGAAAGCTGCCTTTTTTCGATTACGCAGTTTGCCCCACAAATCTACCTCCCAGGCACTCCTGAAACCCAGAAAATAATCTGGCGTAGGGTTCGGAATCCGCTGGTCGCCGTTAATATTAGGCGACAGGTTGGTATCATAATTACCTACACCGTTCATGGTATAATCGCCGTATTTTTCAAGTCCTGCGTTAGCGTTTAAGGTAACAGCAGGCAATATGGCAATACGGTTATAACGCAGGTTGGCATTAGCCACTTCGATGCGCTGCAAGGCTGATAATATATCAGGATTAGCATTTAAAGCGGTATCAATCAGGTTAACTAAATAGCTGTCGGTAAAAAAGCTTGATATAGGTAAGCTTGCCACGTTAGTCGTGTCGGTTTTACCGGTATAAGAACCCGGCATATCGGCGGGCGGAGCAACGGTTATGGTTTTTAGCCGGCTGCAGGCGGTGGTTAAACACGCAAGCAGCAGGCTGTATAGAAATAACTTATATTTATACATGGATGTTATCAATTAGTGGTAAGTGCTGAGTTCTTCGGTTTCCAGCACCGGTTCGGCTTCTTCTTTTTTCTGCTTAGGTTTGGATAAACCGGAAAAGATGACATACAGTCCCGGAATCACGACTAAGCCTAACAGCGTACCCAGTAACATACCCCCGGCGGCAGCGGTACCGATAGAGCGGTTACCCATAGCACCGGCACCGCTGGCTATACACAAAGGCACCAAACCGGCAATAAATGCAAACGAGGTCATCAAAATAGGGCGTAAACGGGATACGGCACCCTCGATAGCGGCCTGTAAAACAGTAGCGCCTTCACGCTCTCGCTGTACGGCAAACTCCACAATCAGGATGGCGTTTTTACCCAGCAAGCCAATCAGCATCACCAGCGCCACCTGCGCATAAATGTTGTTTTCGAGGCCCGTGATTTTTAAAAAGAAGAACGCCCCCAAAATACCTGTAGGCAGTGATAAGATTACCGCCAACGGCAGTAACAAACTTTCGTATTGTGCGGCCAGCAACAGGTACACAAATACCAGACAGATAATAAAAATGTAAATAGCCTGGTTGCCCGACAATATTTGCTCGCGCGTCATACCCGACCACTCGAACGAGTAGCCTTTGGGTAATTTCTGGGCGGCAATTCGCTGAATAGCAGCAATGGCATCACCACTGCTATAGCCCGGCGCGGCATCACCATTAATCATGGCCGAGGTATACATATTGTAACGGGTTAGCTGCTCCGGCCCGTAAACACGCTCCATCCTGATGAAGGTGGAGAAAGGCACCATTTCGCCTTTGTTGTTCTTCACATAAAGCTGCAGTACATCCTCCGGCTTAGTCCTGAACTCGGGCGAGGCTTGTACCATCACTTTATACATCTGCCCAAACCGGATAAAGTTAGAGGCATAGTAACTGCCCATCAGCGTTTGCAGGGTAGACATCGCCTTATCAATAGTAACACCCTTTTTGGCCGCCATGCGCTGGTCTACGCTGATGAGGTACTGCGGGAAGTTAGGGTCGAAACTGGAGAAAGCGTTGTTAATCTCGGGCGACTCATTAAGCGCTTTGATAAAGCCGTTAGATACTTCGGCCGTTTTTTGCAAATCGCCCGTTCCGCTTTTATCCAGCATCCGTATCTCAAAACCACTGGAGTTACCAAAGCCTGGCACCGTAGGCGGCGGGAAAAATTGAATGGAGGCATCGCCGATGTTACGGGTGCGTTTTTGCAGCTCTTCAATAATATCATTCAGTGATTCTTCGCGCTCGTCCCAGCCTTTCAGGTTAATCATGGCCATACCATAAGAGGCACCGGCCACCTCGTTCACCAAACTGTAACCCGATAGGGTCGACACCGACTCAATAGCCTTAATGCTTTTGGTTTGTCTTTGTATTTCGCTCAGTACAGCCTCGGTACGCTCAACAGTGGCACCTGCTGGGGTAGTTACGTTTACGTAAATCATGCCTTGGTCTTCAGTTGGGATAAAGCCTGTAGGCAGTATGGCACTCAATCCCCAGGTGGCGGCAAAAAAGACAGCCAGTGCAACTAAAGTAATCACGCGGCGGCTGGCAATTTTACCAATAAAACCGGCATACTTATTTTGCACCGCATCGTATTTGTTATTGAAGCCTTTAAAAAAACGGTCAACAAATCCCTTTTTGGCACCATGGTTTGGCTTAAGCATGATAGCACACAAAGCAGGAGTGAGTGTAACCGCGTTAATGCCCGAAATAACGATGGAGATAGCCATGGTTAATGAGAACTGCCGGTAAAATACCCCTACAGGCCCCGACATAAATGCTACCGGTACAAACACCGCCGACATCACCAAGGTGATAGCTACAATAGCCCCACTAATATCTTTCATGGCACTGATGGTGGCATCCATCGGGCTTAGGTGTTCGTCGTGCATTTTTACGTGCACGGCCTCTACCACCACAATCGCATTATCTACCACAATACCGATGGCCAATACCAGCGCAAACAGGGTAAGCAGGTTGATGGAGAAGCCCAGCAATTGCATGAAAAACAGCGAGCCCACCAAGGCCACCGGTACAGCCAGTGCCGGGATAAGGGTGGAGCGAAAATCCTGCAAAAAGACGTATACTACAATAAACACCAGGATGAAGGCCTCAATCAGTGTACGTAGTACCTCGTGGATAGAAGCATCCAAAAAGCGGGACACGTCGTAGTTCACGTTGTAAGTCATCCCGCTGGGGAAAGAGCTTTCTTTAAGCTCGGCCATACGGGTTTTAATGTTGTTGATGACCTCGCGGGCGTTAGAGCCAGGGCGCTGTTTAATCATAATAGATGCTGATGGGCGCCCGTCGGTTTTAGAAAGCATGCTATAGGTAAGCGAACCAAACTCCACATCGGCCACTTCTTTTAAGGTCAATATCGTTCCGGTTTCATCAGAGCGCAGCACGATATTTTCATACTGCTTAGGTTCAAAAAACTTGCCCGGGTAACGCAATACATACTGCAGCATCTGGGGCGTTCTATCAGAACTCTGGCCTGTTTTACCCGGTGCGGCTTCTACGTTTTGCGCGCGGATGGCTTCAATCACGTCATCGGTAGATACTTTGTAGGCCATCATGCGGTCGGGTTTTAACCATACCCGCATCGAGTATTCTTTGGCGCCCATAATTTCGGCGCGGCCAACACCATCAATACGTTTAAGCTCTTGCAGTACGTTGATGTCGGTAAAGTTGTAGATGAATTTTTCATCCATCGCTTTATCGTCGCTCATAATGTTGAGGTACATCAGCATACTGTTTACTTCCTTTTCAGTAGTAACACCAGCTTTAATTACCTCTTCGGGCATCTCATCAATAATGGTAGCCACGCGGTTCTGCACGTTAACAGCCGCCTGGTCGGGGTCGGTACCTACGTTAAAGTAAATCTGAATAACGGTTAAACCATCATTACTACACACCGACGACATGTAGGTCATGCCCGGTACGCCGTTAATGGCCCGCTCGAGCGGAGTGGCTACGGCTTTGGCGCAAACCTCGGCGTTGGCACCGGTATAATTAGCGGTTACCGTTACCGAGGGCGGTACAATATCTGGAAACTGGGTAACCGGCAAGGTAATTAATGCCAGTACCCCTAGTAAGGTTATAATTACGGATATAACAAGCGACAAGATAGGCCGCTTTATAAAAACATTGAACATAAGATTTTCAAGTGTTTGTTATCAAACAATGACCGCCTTGCTCACCAAAGCGCGGCAAGGCAGCATTAAAGAAAAATGCGGACTATTTTATTTGGCAGCCAATACCGGGGCGCTTTTAAGCAGGTTAGGCTTAATCACCATACCGTCGCGGGCGTTTTGTGCGCCCTCGAACAGTATTTTGTCGCCGGCTTTGATGCCCTCTTTTACCACATAATACTGCGAAAAGCGGGTAAGCGGTGTAAAGGCTGTCATGTGCAGCTTATTATCCGGACCAACCAGGTACACGTAGCTTTTGTCCTGCACCTCGAAAACAGATTTTTGCGGAATCATCACTGCATCATCCATCTCTGAAGTAATGTAAACCTTGCCGCTGGCACCATGGCGGAGCAGCTTATGTGGGTTAGGGAACTTTGCCCGCAGGGCTATAGAACCGGTGGTTTGCTCAATTTCGCCCTCAATGGTTTCGATGGTGCCGGTATGCGTATAACTGCTGCCGTCAGAGAGTTTAAGTTTAACCTCGTTGCTGCTCCCGGTGTCGCCATTGTTGATGCTGCGCTGATATTTAAGGTATTCGTTTTCAGGAAAACTGAAATAAGCGTAGATAGAACTAATATCTGATATACTGGTTAGCAAGGAGCCTTCCTCAATCAAACTACCAGCCTTAAGCGGAATACGGTCAATAATGCCATCAAACGGTGCGCGTATTACCGTGTAAGCTATGTGGTTTTGCGCACTTTGCACGCTGGTACGGGCTTCGGCAATGGTAGCCTGGTCGGCTTTTAATTTAGATTCGGCTACCTTAAGTTCCGATTCAGATATTACTTTTTTATTGACCAGCATTTTTACCCGGTCAACTTCCAGGTGGGTAGCCACGGCGTCTGCTTCGGCGTTGCTCAGGGCAGCTTTAGCACGTGATAGCGCCACGCGGTATTCTTCATCGTTCAGCTTAAACAATACCTGGCCTTTGCGTACCGGTTTGCCCTCGTCTACGTAAATGTGCTCTAAAAAACCTTTCAGGCGCGACCTAATTTCAACGTTTTTCAGGGCTTGTATATCGGCTACGTATGAGGTTTGTAATACCGTGTCTTTGGTTTTAACGGTTAACACGGGTAGTTCCAGGGTGTCTTGTGTTGTGTTTTCCTGGTTTTTTTTGGATGAGCAACTGGCCATAAAAATAGCAGCAGCCAATAGCAGTAAGCTATGCCCACACTTAAGTTTAGTCATGATTATCTTATGTTCTTGAATGAAGTTTTAACAAATGCCCATAAGGCAACAGGGTATAAAGCCACTAAGCCCATACCGATAGAAAACAGTAAAAAAGAATTAAGAATTAAAAAGGACTAAGCCGGAACAGGAAGTTGTAATAGGCCGGGCGTAGGGCAACACCAATGGTATAGTTACTTACAGTATTGGTTACCGCACGTTTAAACTGCTGAAATTGTAACCTAAAATCAGGTGTTGGTACAAAAACGTTATCGTTTGAGCAGCTTCGGCGTACATAACGGCGCTGGTATTTAATGCTGTGCGCTTTACCCGGCGCGTTGTCGTCGGCATCGGTTATTGCCGCCGTAATATAATCAACCCAGGTATTAGTATGAAAGCAGGAATTATCATCCGAGCTGGCATCCGTATGTACGTTGCCAAACAAGTCGGTCGGGCTGCTCGCAGTTGAATAGGTAACTGCATTGATCAGCCAAAGCGACAGGAAGATATGTATCCACTTTTTCATTCGCTGTTGCAAAATTAATAAACATTGAGCTTAGTTGTCAATGTTTTAATAATAAAGACATCTTTATATCAACAACGTTGCTTTACGGATAACATTATAATAAAAAATGAAATAGCTGTTGTGCTTGGTGCTGATGCTCAATAAGAAACAGGTGCCGGCTGGTTGGCTCTTAGGTTAACCACCGTACGGTTAATGTAAGGATACAAGGCAATAAGTAAAATAACCATGAGGATAAGCCAACTGATGAGTTGATAGTAATCCATGGCATACCGCATTTGTGCCTGGGCGTGTACTGAACGCGATAATAAACCGTTGGCCACTTTGCCGGCTTGGTCGGGCGCCATGCCCCGGCTAATGAGTAACTGCCGGTAGCCGTTGAGCTTTTGGGTAACCGCCGGATTAAGGTCGGTAACCGCATGCTGAAAGCGGGTAACATGCTCGCTTTTCCTCGAAAGCGAAAAGTAATTAATGAGCGCAATGCTGGTGCAAAAACCCGTAAACCTGAAAAACACACCGGTTGCCGATGCAGCACCGCCCAACTGCGGTGGTACCGACGATACCATAAACACAATAACGGGTGTCATCAATAAACCGGCACCCACACCCTGAATAAACAGCGGCACAATAAAGGCTGAGGGGTTAGCCTGCGTGCTGAACAAAAAGTACATCCATACATGGAACAGCAGCAAAAATGCAAAGCCCGACATCCAAACAAAACGCATGGGCCTGTGCATAACAATTAATCTTGAAGATACTATTACGCTTAAAATGATGCCTGCCATATTGATGAGCAGCATGTAGGCAACATGTGTAGGGTCCATGCCCAAAACCGAAGCAAAGTAACCCGACGTTACATTGAATGCCCCACGACAGATGTACAGGATAAATACCAGTAATGCCCCCATGCGATAATTATGATAGCTAAACACTTTTAAGCTGAGGTAAGCCCGCTTTAATTTAGCCTGCCGCAACACATGTATGCCCAGCAAAACAACAATGGCAATTACACTGGCCAGTATGCGGCTATCCTGCAGCCAGTAATATTGCTGGCCATACACTAATACATAACCAATTAAGCATAGCGCTAAGGCATAAATGACAAAACTAGCCCAATCTACCTGATAAAGCGGAAGTTTGCGGTTAAGCCTTACGTCATTCATCAATAAAAACAACAGGATGGTGCCAGGCAGGTATAAAAAGATAATGGCTTTATATAAGGTATTAAAATCGAAAGCATCAATAATAGGCGCTGTAACCAGGGTGGTAAATGGCGCTATGCAGAGCAAAATACAGTAAAAAACAGAGTAACCAATCTCGCGGGCACGCTCACTGCTCAAGCGGTTAAATATTAGGGTGATGCATATGCTGGTGGTGGCGCAGTTGGCCATCCCCTGCAAAAAACGGAACACAAATAGCAAATGCAGATTTTGAGTTTGATAACAGATATACGATGTTAAAATCTGTACTACGGTAGCTATTACCAAATACTGACGCACGGCAACGAAGCTAAAAAATCTCCGCTCCAAGGCAAAAAAGCTGGCTACAGCCGCATAAAACACCACCATAGAATATTGCACATCGGCAGGCTCAATGCCGTAGTAACCGGCCGCTGCGCTGCCGTTGGCGGTTGATAGCCCGAACAAGCCCATCGATGGTAGTATCACTAAAAATATGACCGACCGGATAAGCCATTCTGGCGCCCATGATTTAAATACCGTAACCGGATGATTGCTCATGTTTGATAATCTTAATTTTTTCTCACCAGTACGTTGGTGTTCATGCCGGCCCGTAAAGGGGCAATAACATTGGCACTGTCAACAAGTGCGATGCGCACCGGCACACGCTGTACAATTTTTACAAAGTTTCCGGTAGAGTTATCAGGCGGAAGCAGCGAGAAACTGGAACCGGTTGCAGGCGATAAAGAAACGATGCGCCCTCTGAATTTTTGTCCCGGAAAGGCATCGGCTTCTATTTCGGCAGTTTCGCCTACGTGCATGTGGCGTAACTGAG
>CAXYKR010000071.1:0-3391 GCA_964277815.1 uncultured Mucilaginibacter sp.
TGTTCTGCAGGAATTTCAATAATGTTGGCACCAAACGGAAAAGTTTCGCCGCGGCCGTAGTAGCCTTCGGTTTTTTCGGGTTTAGTCGGAATATAGATATCGTAATTACCTTGCGATAAATATAAAAGGTAACTACCATGGATATGCCAGGTGAAAATTTTTAGCCGTGTATGTGTCATGTGGGATTGATGTATTCTGGCACATAGGTTCAATAATAACACCAAAGGGAGTAAACAAGAAAGTTTTAGTATGGCAGAAGCGGTTCTGTAAAACTGTCAGAAATGCTTCTTGCTACACTGTGTATGTTTTTATATACTATTTTATTAATTGAAAATTTTAATTTCTGTGAAACTCTGAAAAGTTTTCAACAAATGTGATTTTGCGTGATTTTCTTGTGAGGCTATCAATAGCAAACCAGTGTTATTGTAAGTTTATTAAATTATAGAATGCTTGATTTTTAGGCAGATAAGACTGGATTTTGAGGTGTTTAACTCAAAGTTATTCTCCGAGCACGGAGCTTTTTAAGCTAAAATATCTTTCATGAATTTTTTTTAATTTTTTACGAGCTATTTATTGGATAAATACAGAAATTTTTATGTTAATTGCGTTGTTAAGCAACTATGCTTAAATTGATAATTTAAAATTGATGAACATTTTTGTAGGAAGCCTTCCTTACCGCTTACAGGAAGCAGATTTAAAAGAACTCTTTGAAGCATACGGAGAGGTAAACTCAGTGAAATTAATTATTGACCGTGAGACCGGCAGGAGCAAAGGATTTGGCTTTGTTGAAATGCCTGACGATGAAGCAGCTCAAAAAGCTATTTCTGGTCTTAACGGTGCTGAAGTAAGCGGCAGGTCAATTGCCGTAAGCCAGGCAGAAGACAGAAAACCAAGCGGCGGCGGTGAGCGCAGAGGTGGCGGCGGCTTCGGCGGCGGCAACCGTGGTGGCGGTGGCTACAGCGGTGGTGGTAACCGTGGTGGTGGCGGCGGTGGTTATCAGAAAGATAACAACCGTGGCGGTGGCCGTTGGAACTAAAATATATTTGAAAGGCCGGATTTTAAATACAATCCGGCCTTTCTTGTTTTGATTGCAGGTGCCCACCTGTGTCATTATGCCTTTAACAAAGCCGCCCGGCTTTGCCTTAGCTTTTATTACCCCTTTGTTTTTAACGTAATTATTAGTTTGAGTTAAAGTCTCAGATAATTCGTTGCTGTCTTGTTGTTTTAACAGATGCCTTTATACGTTCTATTACTGGCTTAAATCGATAACTCTTGAAAAGCTTATCGTTGTCGTCTCTTTTAATCCAGTTTAACCAAATTGAATTTTTTCAATTTCAAAAGGTGTTATAACTATAGTGATATTGTTTTCCTGTTGAAAGTCAGCTGATTATTTGAGGGGAAATGATATTGGTAATGCGTAATTAATTCTCGATTTATTGAATTGTAACCAAAAAGTTATCGTCGTTTTTGCTTTGGGGTTAAACCATAAATTCAGTTAAGTGTCATATCCGTACAAAACGATGCAACGGCATCTTGATGAAAATAAATCTTTTACAATATGAAACGTATTACATTTTTAGCAGCATTTATAGTAGCCCTCATGAGTTTCGGTGCGAAGGCGCAAGTTTATGGCCATGTAGGTGTCAACATTGGTCGTCCGGCTTATTATGCTCCTCCTCAGCGTAGGGTAGTGGTTGTAGAGCGTGGGCCACGTCGTTATTATCACCGTCGGCCGGTCGTTGTGCGCCGGGGTTATTATGCTCCTCGTCGTCCGGTAGTGGTTAAGCGTTATTATCACCGTCCGCACCGTGCTTATGGTTACAGAAGATGGTAATCAAATAGCATTTATTATATTACAAGGCCTTTGGATAACCCAAAGGTCTTGTTAATTTAAAGCCATTGCCAGGCAAAATTTAAGTAGGATGTTTTACGCTAGTTGTAAGTAAATCCGCTGTATAAACATATCATCGAGCAATAACTACAAGCAATTTTACTTGTTTAAACCTTAAATTACCTACCTTAGCCCCGCAATTAATACACCTATTATGAAAAGATACTTTTTTATAGCGCTTATTGCTGCATCTGCCCTAACTGCCTGCAAATCGGGCGGTAAACAAGAAGCCTCATCAGCACAAAACGGTGATACTACAGCTACGGCATCGGCAACGGATGCAGTGCAAACCGACACTGCCAAAGTATACAACGCCTATTTAGCTGTTAAAGATAATCTGGTAAAAACGGACCCCAAAGGAGCACAGCAATCTGCCAAAACACTGGCAGAAAATTTAAGCGCCATTAAAGGCTGCACCGAAGCAGCAGAATTAGCCAATCGTATTGCCGCTACCGAAGATGTAAAAACACAGCGTAACCTGTTTTTGCAATTAAGCCAGGACGTGATTCCGTTAGTAAAAGGCATGAAAACCAAATCCGGACCGGTTTACTTGGCTTATTGCCCAATGGCAGGTAACGGAAAAGGCGGTTACTGGTTATCGGCTCAAAAGGAAATTAAAAACCCGTACTATGGCGACGAAATGCTGGAGTGCGGTGAGGTGAAAGAAGAAATTAAATAAAATGCAGGCTGTTGTTAAGCTTTTGTTAGCTAAATACAGGCTATGTTAATAACATAATTATAAACGTAAATTTTAAGTGATAATACTTACCGGCAAAGGTGATTAATGGCATATTTAATTACATTTGTTGCGGATACAACCCCATATTTCTATGTCGGAAACTGCACAATTAAAAATCGGCGACAAAACATACGACTTACCTGTTATTGAAGGTACAGAAAACGAAAAAGCATTAGATATTTCTAAACTGCGTGATTTAACCGGATACATCACTTTAGATATTGGTTACAAAAACACAGGTGCTACCAAAAGTGCTATCACCTTTTTAGATGGTGAGCAGGGCATATTGAAATATCGTGGCTACCCGATTGAGCAGCTGGCCGAAAAATCAACTTTTGTTGAAGTAGCTTACCTGCTGATTTATGGAAAATTGCCTACTCAGGAGCAATTAAAAAACTTCCAGTTTGAGTTAAACCGTCATACACTGGTGCACGAGGATATGAAGAAGTTTTTTGACGGCTTCCCATCCAACTCGCACCCGATGGGGCAGTTATCGTCATTGATTGGTGCACTGGCTGCGTTCAATCCTGAGTCGTTAGCGCCATCATTACCGCCCGAAATTGTTGACCTGGAAATACATAAGCTTATTGCTAAAATAAGCACCATAGTGGCCTGGATTTATAAAAAATCTTTAGGTCACCCGGTTAACTATCCTAAAAATAAGTTTGACTACGTAACCAACTTTATGTACATGACCTTCAGCAAGCCGACTGAAGATTATGAGATTGATCCGGTAGTAGTTGATGCGATGAACAAGTTAC
>CAXYKR010000072.1:0-10577 GCA_964277815.1 uncultured Mucilaginibacter sp.
AACAAAACTTAGGCGCCATTGGCTGGAACTTAACTACCGACCAGGTTAAAAAACTTGATGCCGCGAGTGACAGGGACTTGATTTACCCGTACTGGCATCAGCGCCAAAATCCTCAGCTTAACCCTCCTCCAAAATTTTATTAATTGGAGTTTGATAAATAAGCCAAAAGCGACCGTTCTATTCAAGGCGGTCGCTTTTACTTTTTGGAAATACTTTATTTAAAAAACCAGTAATGTAATTAACCGTCGGCGTAAACCAAGGCTCGAAAAGGCAAAAGGTATGCGGCGTGTCAGGAAAGGTATGTACCTCCGTATAAACATTTCCTTGGTTCAAAGCATTAATATAATCTGTACGGCCGGCATGCATACGGTCAACCGCACTATTGATGAAAAGGGTAGGCGGTGTTTGCGGCCCGGCATAAGTAAGGGCGGCCGCCTGTCGCCAAAGCTCGGGCTTTTCAATTTTGTTGGAGCCAAACCAGTAGGTGGCGGCCGACGTGGATTTACTGTCGTCTCCCTCACCCGACTCGGGGTGGATAAAAGCCAGCGTTCCATCAATATCTACAATGGCCTGTACCTGCGTGCCGTATTTTTTAAGTTTGGATTGAGCGTCGGCAAAAACGGGGTTATTGCCTGTAGTGCCCAATAAAGTGGCTAACTGTCCGCCTGCCGAAAATCCAAGTACCGCTACTTGATTAGTATCTACATGGTATTTACCGGCTGTAGCGCGTACCCAGCGGATAGCTTCTTTTAAATCCAACACAGCTGCCGGGTAAAGGGCTTCGGTCGATAAGCGGTAGGCTGGTGTAAAGCAAACAAAACCTTTTTCCGCCAGGCGTTCGGCTAAAGGGTAATGTTGGGTACGGTTGCCTGAGCGCCATCCACCACCATGAACAATGATGATTGCCGGAAGCTTACCCTTTGCTTTTTTGGGCCTGAAAACGTCTAACTGCAAAGACGTATTGCCTACTTGGCGATAAGTAATATTGCGTTCATCCTGTACCGAAGGTGGCACACTATCTTTAATCAGGCGGATATCGGGATATTTCTTTTTAGCGTTTAAATAAGCGTTATAATTACTAAAGGAGGTATCGGGTTGATGGGTAAGTCCGGCTTTGTTTTGTGCAAAAGCATTTAACTGCAATACCGAGAACAAAGTGAGCAAGCACTTCCGCATATATTTCAGGTTGTAGAATTACAAGTTTAATTAAAGATGGTTAGAGAGAGCAATCTTTAACAGGTTAAAATCTGAACTGCATCTTGCCGAAATAACTTTGTAAGTAGATTGTTGGGCGAACTCGCTATTTACCTCCAGTACGTAAATACATATAAACAACAGCAATCACTACCGTTAATATCAATACGATTAAACCAGTAACACCTTTGCGCTTATCCTGGCGCATTACCCAAATGAGTAGCGCTACCAGTGGGATAACAAAAATTAACCAGAAAATTAAAGAGGGGATGCTCATAAATATATTTTAAAATGGCATGCGGGCCAGTGGTGCCACATGCTGATTGGTAAAGTCGCCTTTTAAATATTTGTAATAGCCGGCAATGGCAATCATAGCCGCATTGTCGGTACAATAAGCCATGCGCGGCACAAAGGTATTCCATTGGTGCTTAGCGCCCAGTTCAGACAAGCCCTGCCGTAAGCCGGTATTGGCAGATACGCCGCCTGCCAGCGCAATATCTTTAATGCCATAGGCCTGAGCTGCTTTGCTCAGTTTATTAAGCAAAATAGTAGCAATCCGTTTTTCGACAGAAGCACAGATGTCATTCAGGTTATTTTTAATAAAGTCCGGGTCTTTGGTTTCGTTGTTTTGAATAAAGTAAAGAATAGCTGTTTTTAAACCACTGAAACTAAAGTTGTAACCCGGTATCTGCGGTTCCGGAAACTGGAATGCATCCGGATTACCTAAGCGGGCATATTTATCAATCAGCGGGCCGCCCGGATAGGGCAGGCCTAATATTTTGCTGGTTTTGTCCATCGCCTCGCCGGCGGCATCATCCTGGGTGTGGCCGATAACTTCCATATCAAAATAATCTTTCACCAGCACAATCTGGGTATGGCCACCCGAAACCGTAAGGCATAAAAACGGAAATGATGGTTTGGGGTCTTCAATAAAATGAGCCAGAATATGCGCCTGCATGTGGTTAACCTCAATCAGCGGAATGTTTTTAGCTAAGGCAAAGGCCTTGGCAAAAGAAACACCAACTAAAAGTGAACCTAAAAGGCCCGGTCCGCGCGTAAAAGCTACTGCATCAATATCATTTTTGCTTACTTTTGCGTTAAGTATTGCTTGTTGCACAGCAGGAATGATATTTTGCTGATGAACGCGCGAAGCCAGTTCGGGCACAACACCGCCGTAGGCTTCGTGTATGGTTTGGTTAGCGATGATGTTACTCAGCATAACGCCGTCTGCATACACGGCCGCCGAAGTTTCATCACAAGAAGATTCGATTCCTAATATTACGGGCACTGGATATGTACATTTTTAAAGGGCAAAATTATTAAAAAAATACTCAAAATAGCGCTTATCCTGGTACTCATTGTGCTGCTGATTGTCAGTACAGTGTTATTACTTTTTCAGTTTAAGCCGGTGCAAACCTGGGCCGCACGCAAAGCTGCCAAATACCTCTCCAACGAGTTGCATACCAAAATTGATATCCAGAGTTTATACATCAAGCCGTTCTCGTCGGTTGTGCTCGAAGACCTATATGTGCTGGATAAACAAAAAGATACCCTGCTGCGGACACCCAAGCTTGCGGTAGAACTTTCGCAGTTTTCTATATTCAATAGTCTGAAAGAACGTAAAATTGATTTTAAAGATATCCAGTTAGACAACGGTTCGGTGTACCTGAAAAAGCAAAAAGACAGCACCACCAACCTGCAATTTATTATTGATTATTTTAACAAGCCGGCCGATACTACCAAAAAGGCAGGTAAACCCTGGACCATTAGATTTGACCGTATAGCGGTTAATAACTTTCGTTTCAGGTATAAAAACGAACTGATTGATTCGCCAACCAGGCAGCAGGTTAATTTTGACGACTTGGATGTGAGCCGTTTTTCGACAGTGCTGACTGGGATGGATTTGCGGAACCATTTGTTTAAAGGTCATCTGCAAAACCTGACCCTACACGAAAAAAGCGGCTTTACCGTGAAGCAACTTACGGTGAATGCCACGGTAGATACCAATCAAATCAGATTGCAAAACCTTGTGCTGGTTACCCCAAACTCTAACCTGAAAGATTATTTCCGGATGCGGTTTAAGTCGTTCAGCGATTTTAGCGATTTTAATAACAAGGTACACATGGATGCCGATATTAAAAACTCGCACCTATCATCTAAAGATATCACTTACTTTACCCATTCGTTGGGTAAAACCAATTTTGAGTTTGATTTAAACGGTCGGGCCAGCGGCTTGGTTAACAACATTAAAGCGCAAAACTTAACGGTAGCTACCGGGCAGGCTACCTATGTAAAAGGGAATTTTACTTTGAAAGGCTTGCCTGATATTGATAAGACCTACATGGTTTTAAACTTTAACCAACTGGCTACCAACAAGCGCGACCTCGATAATTTATACAGCCGTTTTACCGGTACGCCCAACCAGCATGTGCCCGCAATGCTGGCCAAATTTGGCAACATCAATTACGCCGGACAATTTAAAGGCACACCCAAAGATTTTTACATTAATGGTGTTTTAAAAACATTGATGGGGCGTATTGACCCGAATGTAAACCTGAAGTTTAATGCCAAAGGAGTGCCTGCCTATCAGGGCAAAATAATCGCTACTCATTTTAATCTGGCTGCTTTGCTGGATAATAAAATGCTGGGCCGTACATCGTTAACGGCCGAGGTAAAAGGCAGCGGTAATGCGTTGAACAATTTAGATGCTAAAGTAAAGGCCAAGCTAAAGTATCTGGATTTTAAAGGTTACAGCTATCAGAATCTGAGTCTGGATGGTAATTTTGCCCACAAAGTGGCCAAAGCTAAAATCAACATAGGCGACCGCAACATCAAGCTTAATTTAAATGGTAACGTTAATTTAAACGGCAACCTACCCCGATATCAAATTACAGCGGCTATTAACAACGCACGCTTAAATAAGCTGAGGCTGGTTAGAGATACCATTACCCTGAGTACTAACCTCAATACCAATTTTACCGGTGATGATTTAGCTAACCTGCAGGGTTACGTAAGCCTGCAGCCAACCCGCATAGTTACGCCAAAAGATAATTATGTAATTGATTCGTTAAAGCTAACCTCTACCGGCTTTGGTGCAAACCGCACAATCGGGTTACAATCTGACCTGGCTGATGGCAGTATACGCGGTAGTTTTGATTTGGCTACGCTACCATCATACTATAAATCTATCGCCAAAAAGTACATTCCATCATTACAAACATCTATCACCAAACCTAAAGCGCAAAACTTTGATTTCAGGTTGGAACTTAAAAACCTGGACCCGCTGTTGCTGATGTTTATGCCGGATTTAAAAATACCGGAGGGCGGTACTTTTGTCGGTCGTTTTAACTCGGCAGACAAGACGGCTACGTTGAGTGGTTTGGTGCGGACGATGAAATACGGCAAAATTGTATTCCATGATTTTATTGTGGACGAAAGCACGGCCGACAGCATGCTCAACCTCAACTTGTCGTTAAGCAAGGTCGACTTAACGGATAGCCTTTTCATCAAAGACATTAACATTACCAACTTTTTGCGGAATGACAGCTTGAATTTCAACGTCAAACTATCGGATAAAAATGCAACCAACCAGTTAGACTTGTACGGGCTGGTAGAATTTGGACGCGATACTACGGCCAAGCTTAAACTGTTGCCATCAGAGGTAGTGCTGGAGCGCGAAAAATGGAGGCTGACGGAGCAGGTGCGTATTAAAGTGCAAAACGGTAAAACGCAGATACAGAACTTTGAGCTCACCAACGGGCAACAGCAGGTGCATATTAACGGATTTGTGTCTGACAACAGCAATGACAAACTGCAGGTAGAGTTCGAGAAATTCAGCATGGCTACCCTGAACCAGCTTACCAAATCTGCCGGTATATTGCTGCATGGTTCATTGAACGGCAACGTTACGCTTACCTCAGTACTGAAAGCACCGGGTGTAGATGCCGACCTGCGGGTAGATTCACTGACCATGAACCAGACTTTGGTTGGTGACGTAAAAATTAAATCGGACCTGGACAATGAACGTAGCCACGCTAACGTAAAACTTAATATTTTAAACCGTGGCCTCGAAACGCTCAACATAGCTGGCGCTTATTATCTCAACAAAGAAACCGGTGACAACCTGGATTTTGATGTGCGCATGGATCAAACCGAAGCTATTATTTTTCAGCCGTTTGTTAAAACGCTTGTTTCAAACTTAAAGGGAACGATATCGGCCGATATGAAGCTTACCGGGGCGCCATCCAAACCGCAACTCAACGGCTCTATTACACTTAGTAATACCGGTTTAACGGTTGATTATTTGAAGGTGCCTTACACCATTAATGATAAACTTACGGTGGCCAACAGTATCATCAAAATTGATGATATGGTTATTACTGACCCTCGTGGTGGTAAGGCATTAGCTAATGGTACGATTGACTTGTCAGACTTTGCCACGCCACTGCTGGATATCAATGTGCAAGCCACTAAGTTGATGGCGCTGAATACAACGTTTAGGGACAACCGCTTGTACTATGGTACAGCGTTTGGTACCGGACGCTTTAGTTTTACCGGACCGGTTGATAACATGAATATTGATATCAAGGCCAAAACAGAAGATGGTACAGTATTCAACATTCCGTTAAACACATCGTCTACTGCGGGCGAGTATGATTTTATCAGGTTTGTTAGTCATACCGACTCCACCAAAATCATCAGTAACACCAATGCATTTAAAGGGGTAACGCTGAATTTTGACTTATCGGCCGATGAGAAAACCGTAGTGCGTATTACTACCGACTTGGGTTTGCTGGAAGGGCGCGGGATAGCTAACGGTTTAAAGCTGAATATTAATAGTTTGGGTGATTTTGAGATGCGGGGTGACTTCCTGATTTCGTCGGGTAAGTTTGAGTTTACAGCCAAAAACTTCATCAGCAAAAACTTCCAGGTTAACGAGGGTGGTACTTTGCGCTGGACAGGTAGCCCGTCTAACGCCGAGATTAATTTAAAGGCCACTTATGAGTTGCGGGCCAACATTGCCAACTTATACCAGGCAGCGGGTTTGCAATCGCCTCAGGGGACCCGGCAGGAGCTGGTACAAGCGCAATTAAACTTAACACATACACTATTACAGCCCGTCATCAGTTTTGACTTTACCTTCCCGCTTAACCCGTCTATTAAGGACGATATGGGAGCATATCTGTCAGACGTAAACAATCGCAACCAGCAGGCCTTGAGTTTGATTGTGAGGCGGCAATTTGCACCGGGCACAGGTACTAACATCAACGAGCAGGTGTTGGGTACGGCTACATCGGCAGCTAGCGAGTTTGTGTTTAATAAACTGAATAGCTACATCGCGCAGTCAACCAACTTTAAAAGTCTGGACTTAAACATCCGGTCGCAAAGTGATGCCAGTGCATCGTTGCGCTTATTTAATGAGCGGGTAGTTTTGAATGGTAGCTTGTACAATGCCAACGGGAGTAACGACTTGTTCAGTAACAACTCTGCTAACCTGTTTAACTCCGATTTCAGGAAACTGACTACCGACTTTAACGCAGAATACCTAATCAGGCCTGACGGACAGTTGCGGGCCAGGTACTCGTACCGGACATTGAATACCACAACCATTAATGCCATCTCGGCCGATTACAGGCCGCAGTATGTAAACGGTTTGGGTTTAATCTACCAGCGGGATTTTGATACATTCAGGGAGTTTTGGCGCAATCTATTCAGAAAGGGACGCACCTCAAACACCGCCATCACACCTACGCCCACTACACCGGCATCTATAGATGATGAGCAGGAAGAAGAGTAAGTTTTAAGCAAACGAAACATAAAAGCAAAAGCCGCTCTGTTAAACAGTAGCGGCTTTTGCTTTTGTATATTCATGGAGGCAAAATGCCTCGGTATCTGCTTAGTGATTTTTTAAAATGGCGTGGTCCATTTTGTCGCGCTTGGTGCGCAGGTAATTTTCGTTGTGGGGGTTGGGCAATATTTCTACAGGTACGGTTTCAACCACTTCTAACCCGTAGCCAATTAAACCTGCACGTTTTTTAGGGTTATTGCTGATTAAACGCATTTTGCTGATGCCTAAATCGCGGATAATCTGCGCGCCTACGCCATAATCGCGCTGGTCCATTTTAAAGCCTAATTGCAAGTTGGCTTCAACCGTGTCCAGTCCGCTTTCTTGTAACTGGTAGGCTTTCAATTTATTTATCAGCCCAATACCGCGACCTTCTTGGTTCATGTATACAATGACGCCTTTGCCTTCCTGATGTACCATCTCCATCGCCTTATGCAATTGCGGTCCGCAGTCGCATCGGCATGAGCCAAAAATGTCGCCGGTTACACATGAGCTATGTACTCGAACTAATACCGGTTCGTCGGGTTCCCAGGTGCCTTTTACCAGGGCCAGGTGGTGTTCGCCCGAATCGTGCTGGGTGTAGGCTATCATGTCAAAATCGCCCCATTGGGTTGGCATCTTAACGGCTACTTCGCGGTCAATAAGGGTTTCGCTGCTCAGGCGGTAAGCAATCAGGTCTTTGATGGATACAATCACCAGATTAAACTCCTTAGCCATCACCAATAGCTCAGGCAAACGGGCCATCTCGCCATCCTCGCGCATAATTTCACAAATTACGCCGGCAGGTTCTAATCCTGCCATCACCGGTAAATCAATAGCGGCTTCGGTATGACCCGAACGACGCAATACCCCACCGTCTTTAGCAATCAGCGGAAAAACGTGACCCGGGCGGCCTAAATCGGCAGGCTGTGTAGCCGGGTCAATTAAAGCCAGTGTAGTTTTTGAGCGGTCGGAGGCAGATATGCCGGTGGTACAGCCGTGGCCTAACAAATCAACCGATACCGTAAAGCTGGTTTCGAGCGTGGCGGTATTGCGGTTTACCATCGGTTCCAGCTCCAGCTCCTTGGCGCGTTGGCGGGTGATAGGAGCACAAATTAAGCCCCGACCGTGGCGTGCCATAAAGTTAATCGCTTCGGGTGTGGCGTAACGGGCGGCTACTAAAAAGTCGCCTTCGTTTTCGCGGTCCTCATCATCAACCACAATGATTATTTTCCCTTCTTTAACGGCCTCAATAGACTCGGGTATAGTATTTAACATAGTGTTTAAGGTAGTCAAAAAATTATGGCGGCACCTTTATGGTGCCGTCTTACCGTGTATCTGACTTCGATGGTTGCAAATTTAGTGCTTAGACAATCCAAACACGTCTGTTGTTTGTAAAATCAACGGGGCGGCTGTGCAGCGCCGGGCTTCTTGAATTTCAGTAGTTTATTAAAGAAACGTTTGTAAGATTCCATATCGAACAATACAGAATCGTTAGCGGCCTTGTAGGATAAGAAAATACCTATAGGCGTTAATACTGCAATGGCCATCCACATACCCACTACCGGCGACATACTACCTTCTTTAACAGATTTTTCGCCAATGGTGCCGATAATGTAATAAATCAGGAAGAAGATAACGGATACCACCAGTGGTAAGCCTAAACCACCTTTACGAATAATAGCCCCTAACGGTGCACCCACTAAAAACAAAGCCAGACAGGCAGCCGAAAGAGTGAACTTTTTCTGATACTCGATAGAAAACTTCCGGATGTTTTTGGACTCCTCCTTGTATCGCTCGCCCAAAGTACGTAACGACTCGTGAACCGAATTAGCTTCATTAAGAGCATTGGTTAAGGCCGTTTCTAAAGGTATGCCCTTGATAGGTTTTGCCGGCACTGGCTTAATACTGTCCAGGCTTACTGAAGGCTTTTTAGGTACACTAAAATACTTAATGTACGGGGTAACCAAGCTGTAGTTAGTGCCGGTTTCGGCACCTAATTTGCGAATGGATGAATCCTGAAAGTGCGTTAGCTGCTTTAAGTTCATCATCTGGATAGTATTACGCCAGCCATTGGCATCGGTACGCTTTAACTTAAAGCTCCCTAAGTCAAGTTTCTGTTCGAGGGTAGTAAAGCGTTCACGCATCAAACGCTGCCGTGTGTTAAAATTACCTTCAGGTGCATTTTCTTCGTAACGGATGCCGTCTTTTAATTTAAGTACCAAGAATAAATCATCAGGCGTGCGGTACATAGCGGCATCTTTGGCTAAAGTCACCGTCATCTCGTTAGAGTTTTCGGGCTTTTCATAAATCATGACGCCATGTAAGGTCTGCCCGTCCTTGTCTTTTTTCTGCGCCCGGATGGAGTAGCCCGGAAAGCTGCTGTTAAAAACCCCTTCGGATATTAAGAAAGCTGTTTTTTGCTGCCGCACATCATACAATAAGCTGTAATACTTAAAGTTGGCAATGGGCAGCATATAATCCGAAAATATAAATGCGCCGATGCTTAGCAAGGTAACCACTACAGCCATAGGGTACATAGCTCGGGTAAGCGATATGCCAGCAGATTTGATAGCCACCAGCTCATAATTTTCGCCCAGGCTGCCATACGTCATGATAGAAGATAGCAGGACCGATAGTGGCAGAGCCATAGCCACGTTGGTCATGGAAGCATAAGCCATCAGTTCCAGAATGATATACCACTCAAAGCCTTTGCCAATGAGGTCGTCGATGTATTTAAACAAAAACAACATCAGCAACACAAACATCACAATGAAAAAGGTAACCACAAAGGGCCTAATGAACGACTTAAGAATTAAAAGGTGTACTTTTTTCACTGAGCAAAGTTAAGCAATTGCAACCGTTAGCAAAAAGGCAGCTTATATTACCCCAAAACGGCCTGGCAGCCCTTTTAGTATGCTATAAATAATGCAGGTAATAGGTTGACTGTTATAAGCTTGCTGATGTTAGCTACCCAGTACGCTCATGAGGTAATCCATCTGGTTGTCCCAAATTTGCTTACGCTCGGTGATAGTATCTTCGGTAGCAAAGTCGGTAATGCAAAGGGCTACGTCGTTGGTGAGTTCGTCCTGCAGGATTTCCATTTCAAAATAACACTGCGGGTCATCATCCAGCCAGCGGAAACGAACAAACTTGTTTTCTTTAGAGCCTATCAGTTTAGCCTTTTGCTCTTCATCATCCCAGGTAAAGGTATACACCTGGTCGCGCAGGGTAACCTTATCAGCAAACCATTGTGAAAGCCCGTTGGTCTCGCTTAAAAAACTAAATAAAATACGCGGCGAGGATTTAACTTCATATTCCAGGTTGAACTTTTTTTTATCGGACATATAACAGGTTTACTATGGGTTTGCCGCAGGTGCAGCAAAAAATTAACATTTTTTCTAAAGGAAAGTAAATAATCCTATATTTGCAAACCTTTTTAGGGAAGCGCATGGCTTCAGAACTAAAAAGACACTTAATCCGGCGGGGTAGCTCAGATGGTTAGAGCGTAGGATTCATAACCCTAAGGTCGGCAGTTCGATCCTGCTCCCCGCTACTA
>CAXYKR010000073.1:0-4395 GCA_964277815.1 uncultured Mucilaginibacter sp.
TATTAAACAGCAAGTGTGACCAGTCGCGGTGAATAAATCCGCTGGTAATTACCGTCCATAGCTTTTGGCCGCGGGATACGCTGTAAGGGTGAAGCATAAACTCGCTATACATCCTTTCGTTGTAAAAGGCCATCAACGATAAAATGATATTGAGCGCAAACAGTATCAGCGCCACCGGCGCCATGGTTATAAATTGTTCCATTTATTGTAAGTCAAGTTGGGTATTGGTAAGTAATCGGCCTACCGGATAACGCATGTAGGTATTTTCGTAAAAAGGTGAATTTCGGTAAATATACTCCAGTTGCGCAGGCCCGCTTTGTGCCAGCTGCGGATTTTTTGCTTTTTCGTTATCCAGTTGCTTTTGCAACTCCGGGTGCTTTTTCAGATAGTCAAAGGCAATATCCTCAAAAACGTAATCAGAGTAATGCTCTTTTTGGTTAAGCATCGAATCAAAAAAACCCCAGGCAAAAAACGAATCTACGCCCTGCGGCTCCAGCGTTTCTACAATGTAACGGTTAATGGCCTGATTGGTATAAACCACATAATCACCTTCGTAAAACTTAACACGATTATCGTTAATCGTGTTAAGTTTTACACTATTGTGCAGGTAATGCCCCTCGTAAGGCCGGGTGCCGGTTTTATAATCGGCAATGTAATAGGTTTGCACCGTTAGCGTCGTATCGTGTTTTAACCGGCGCATAGCTACCTTGTTCAGCTTAAACAAATCAATAATTTTACCCCAGGCCTGCGGAATAATATAGGCTATCGGCTTGTCGGCTGTTAAGGTCGGCTTGTAAGTATTGTAATATTTAATCTCCTTGGTGTAGGGTTTGCTCCGGTCATAATACAAACGGTTAAACCCGCTAATGTCGCTGGGTTTATAACCGGCCTGGTAGCCTTTAAAAGGTATCATTTCAAATTGCTGCTCGTCCAGGTCCCAGTTTAGCGCAAATGTTTTTTGCTGTTTTACCTGCTCATCCGCACGTTGCCTAAGCTCACCTATTTGCCGGGAATCGCGCTGGCAAACATCAATCAGGTGCTGCATAAACTCATAAGTAGCATACACCTTTTTATCGTACGGTTTGAGCATATGTGTTTCGGTAACATAACTGATGATATTATGTTGCACCGTATAACCGGTAGAAAAACGCGGTGTTTCTAAAAAAGCCACAATGCCCGAATCAGGCGTACGCTTGATGCTTTCCACATACGGAATCATCTCATACCCGCTTTGGGCCATCCGCTTATACAACTCCGGCGATAATATTTTAGCCGTGTAGTCGGCCAGCAAGGGCTGTTGCTTATCTTTCTGGGTTTCAATCAGTGTCATCACATACTGGTAATCGGCACCGTTGCTGGCGTGGTTATCCAAAAACACGTCCGTCTGCCAGGTATTCAGTATCTGCATAAAGGCTAGAGCATTACGGCTATCGGCTTTGATAAAATCGCGGTTCAAATCCAGGTTGCGATAATTACCCCTAAAACCATAGGCCCGCGGCCCGTTCTGACTAATACGCGATACCCCCCTGTTTAAACTGCCATCAATATTATACAAGGCAATAAAGCAGACCACCACATCATTAGGCAACTTCCTTTTTTGCAGCAGGTCGCGCACCAGCATCATACTGGCATCAATACCCTCCGGCTCGCCGGGGTGAATGCCGTTGTTAATTAAAATCACCCGCTTATTTTGCTGCTTAATTTTTGCCGGGTCAAAAACGCCGCTTTTAGATACTACCACCAGCGTCAGCGGTTTGCCCACATCGGTACTGCCATAGTTAAACAGTTTTACTTGTTGCGGGTACTGTTTAACCAGTTTGGGGTAATAGGCCATTACCTCGGCATAAGTAGCCGTATAGTTTTTATCTTTATTGAGTTCAAAAGGGGTAAGCTGGGCTTGCAACCGCCCCGCAAAAAGGCTTAAGCCTACAAGCAGCAGCATTTTTTTCATAGCATGGCAAATGTAAGTTTTTGTTGATGACTTGCATGTTTTACATAGCGCCGGAGTAAAAAATGTAAAAAAGCCAAACAAGTATTAACCAAATTAACTTGCCATATCAGCAAATAATAACATGAACCAACTGCATATACTGAACGGCGACGCTACATACGAAAAATTTATACAAACCGGTCTGGACGGCGATATACTGGTTTGGCGCGAGGTCTTCTCCGAAGGTCCGCTTTCGCCAGTGATAGATGCCGCCTTCTGGCAGCAACGCACCGGTTGGATAGGTGACACATTTGAAGATGCCCCTGCCAGCTATCAGGATATGGTGATTACCGAACTGGAAAAACTAAGCCGCCCGTACGAAGATATAACGTTGTGGTTTGATTTTGACCTGCATTGTAAGGTAAACCAATTAGGCGTGATGCAGCTATTGCAGCAACAGGCCGACCTCTCCGGTCCTAGTATATTTTTAGTTAGTGCCGACGGCTATCCGGGAGTTGATGACTTCAGGGGGATGGGACAATTGTCGCCCGACCAACTGGAAGACCTTTATGATAACCGCCTGCACTTAACCGATTATGATTTTACCTTGGCTAAAGAGTCCTGGCAAATGTATAACCTTTTTGAGGCGCAGCCATTCCAGGATTGGCTCAACAGCGTTCCCTTTTGGGGAAGCCTGCATCATTTAAAAGCAGCTTTGGCCGCACAAGTTAAACGCCTACAAACCAACCAGCAGGGCCTGAATTACATTGAACAAATTTTGCTTAATTTATACGAGCATGGCGCTACCAGCCGCGACAGGTTGTACGAGGCATTTTGGAGCCAGCATGCTATTTATGGTATGGGCGATGCGGAACTGGACATTTATTTAAAACAGCTGCAAAGCCGCGGATTGGTTAGCCTGAATGATTAAGGCTGCTGCCTACGATTAGGATTTACTTTCAACTTTTATCAATTTTGCCTGCATGAATAACCTGCCGCCGTTAGCCGAGCGTATGCGCCCCAAAACGCTTGATGATTATGTAGGGCAACAGCATTTGGTTGGGCCGGGCGCCGTACTGCGCAAAGCCATCGAGTCGGGCAACCTGCCATCTATGATATTCTGGGGGCCGCCGGGCGTGGGTAAAACTACACTGGCTTACATTATATCGCAAAGCTTGTCAAGGCCGTTTTTTGCGCTGAGCGCCATCAATTCGGGCGTTAAAGATGTGCGGGAGGTAATTGAGAAAGCAGCATTGCTTAAACAGGGCGGACAAACCTTGCCTGTATTGTTTATTGATGAGATTCATCGTTTCTCTAAATCTCAGCAAGACTCGTTGTTGGGTGCGGTGGAGCGGGGCATTGTCACCCTGATTGGCGCCACTACCGAAAACCCATCCTTCGAGGTGATATCGGCTTTACTCTCCCGCTGCCAGGTATACATTTTGCAACACCTGCACGAAGACGACCTGATAAGCCTGCTCAATAAAGCCATGCAGCAGGACGAGGTGCTTAAGCATAAAAATATTAAAATTCATGAGCATGAAGCTTTGCTTCGACTTTCGGGCGGAGATGCGCGTAAGCTGCTCAATATTTTTGAGTTGCTGATTAATGCTATTGATGCGCCCGAAATTATAGTGACCAACCAGGCCGTGTTGGATAATGTGCAGCAAAACATGGCCTTGTATGATAAAGCCGGCGAGCAGCACTATGATATTATTTCGGCCTTTATTAAATCGATGCGGGGCAGCGACCCTAACGGAGCGGTGTACTGGCTGGCCCGTATGCTGGCCGGTGGCGAAGACCCTTTGTTTATTGCCCGGCGTATGCTCATCCTGGCCTCAGAGGATATTGGCAATGCTAATCCTAACGCTCTGCTGTTGGCACAAAGTTGTTTTGAGGCAGTGAATGTTATTGGCATGCCCGAGGCGCGTATTATTTTATCGCAAACTGCCGTTTTTCTGGCTACGTCGGCCAAAAGCAATGCCAGCTATATGGCTATTGGCGAGGCCATGGCTCTGGTAAAACAAACCGGCGACCTGCCCGTGCCACTACACCTGCGTAACGCTCCTACCAAACTCATGAAAAATATTGGCTACGGTAAAGATTATAAGTACGCCCATAGCTACGAAGGCAACTTTACCGACCAGGATTTTTTACCCGATGCCATTAAAGGCACCAAACTTTATGACCCGGGCAACAACGCCCGCGAAAACGAAGCCCGCGAAAAGCTCCGCAAACTTTGGGGCAACCGGTATAAATATTAATATTGATTGCAAAGGCGATTTGGACCGGCTTTTGACACCTAATAAGAAATTAAGCAATACACAGATTAAACCGTTTACGCCGATACTTTTCTAATACACTGTTATTACCTGACCAGCAATCTGCCTGGTCGTTACTCATTTAATCTAAAACTTATGTTTATAATTAGAAAAGCCACACCGGCAGATGCCGACACGATTGTA
>CAXYKR010000074.1:0-2533 GCA_964277815.1 uncultured Mucilaginibacter sp.
TGCAATTTTAGCCATAGGTGATTAACTAACACCGGCGAAATTATGTTTTTTATTAAATAAAGATGTGTGCGGATTGCTGTATGCGCCGGATTAGTTTACCTTCGAACGCATAAATGACTGTAAGATAACATATTGGCAACCACTTCCATTTTCACACAATTTACAGCGGCGCTTTGGCGTGTAACGTCGCTAAAGCTTTCAGCAAAATAATTTTGTTACTCCTTTATGAGAGCTTAACCCTTACTCAAAATGCAGACTAAACATAATTTGATGTAAAAACAGCTTATCAATAGGCGACGATAGCGGGTTGGTGCCCTGCACTAAAATATTGCCCATCGAGTTGGCTATTTTTAACTCGGGCGACATCTTAAAATACTGAAAATAAATATCGCAGCCAATACCTGCTTCGTACGATGCGAAATTGCGGGTGTTTAATATTTTGCGCTGCAAAAAATCCTGGTTCAAATCTTCTTTTTGCTTACTGATAGCCATCGAGTATTTTACCCCGCCCACCAGGTAAGCCCTGACGTTGCCTACCTTATCTGACTTAATTTTCAGCAGCAGCGGTACATCTACCGTGGTAGCCTGCACCTGGCGTACACCATTAGCGGCATTGTCCGCAGGGTTGTAAAAGGCATAGTCCAATTCACGGTCGGCAAAAACCAGCGCGGGCGTTAACCTGGCCTCCAGGTGCTCGGTAAGGCTGTACCTGCTGATAAAGCCCACAGCAAAACCCGGCGTTCTGCGCGAACTGATGGAGGTGATACCACTGGTGATATAATCACCGGTTTCAGGGTTACGTAATGGCTGCTGCCAGTACGGCTGCCTGATAACTTTATAATATTGCTGTATAGCCTGAAAAGAAAAGCCGAAACTGATTTTGTTCTGGTCAGCACCACCGCCCCAGCCTTGTGCCTGGCTTTGGCTAAATGCAGCCAGCATCAGCACTAACCCAACCAGAGTGACTTTTTTTACCTGCATTTATTTTACGCCTGTGTAGATGGAACAGATGCCAAAAGCCAGCGGTCTGTTTTTAGTTTGTTGGTAACCTACTTTGTTCATCAGCGCCACAAAATCTTTCCCGTCCGGAAAGGCGGCTACCGACTCGGGCAGGTATGAGTAAGCGCGCGAATCTTTTGAAAACAGCTTACCTATGCCCGGCGTAATGTAATGAAAGTAAAAGTTATACAATTGTTTAACCGGGAACACGCGTGGTTTTGAAAACTCCAGCACCACCACCTTTCCGCCCGGTTTTAACACCCGCAGCATATCGGCCAGGCCGGTTTCCAGGTTTTCGAAATTACGCACGCCGTAGGCTACCGTAATGGCTTCAAATTCGTTATCGGTAAAAGGCAATTTTTCTGAGTCGCCCAGGCATACTTCGAATTTATCGCTCAGATGGCGTTTGTTGATTTTTTGTTTCGCTACTTCGAGCATGCCTGCCGAAATATCCACCCCTACAATTTTTTCGGGTTTGAGGATAGACAGCGCCTCGAAGGCAAAATCGCCGGTACCGGTGGCCACGTCTAATATACGTTTAGGCTTCAGGGCCTTGAGCTCGTTGATGGCAATTTTACGCCAGATGATGTCGATACCCAAAGACATAAAGTGATTTAAAAAATCGTATGTTTTGGATATGTTGTTAAACATATCGGCCACCTGTTCTTTTTTGGCAACCTGCGTATTTTGGTAGGGCGTTACAGACTTACTCATCGGGCTGTAAAGATAGCGATTTAAATAATGTGAACCTGAATAATGCTAACCCAACAGCAAACACCTATTTAAAGTTTGACGCATCTTTCACACACGTTTAAACGTTCTCGCTAAAAAGACAATGCCGGCTGAGCAAACTGTTAAACAGTCGCCCAGCCGGACATCATCCATCAACAAACACAAGGCTATTTAATTTCCTGGCCTTCCTTCAGTTCATCGCCGGGGTTGAGCACAATTTTATCACCGGCCTTGAGGTTACCAAATACTTCGGTGTTGGTATCGTTTACAATCCCTTCCTTAATATCCGCATATACTGCTTTGCCGTCTTTCACTTTAACCACATAAATTCTTTCGGTTGAGCGCACAATGGCGTTGTTGGGTACCAGTAGCGATTTGGCACCGAACAGTAATGGCACCTTTACCTCGCCGTACATACCCGGCTTTAAGCGCTGGTCTTTGTTAGGAACATCAATCTCAATAGCTTCAGACCGCTGCGAACTCAACGCGTTTGACGACCGGCTGATGTACGCTTTGTTTGACTGGCCGGGCAGCGCATTAAATACAAACGACACCGGCTGCTTTAGGTCTACTTTTTCTACATAGTTTTCGGGTATCATTACCTCCAGGCGCAGCTTGCGGGTATCCTGCAAAACCAGCATGGGCTGGTCGGTTGATTTGCCCGGCCCTACCAGCGCCCCTGCCGATACGTTACGCTGTACGATGGTACCATCAAAAGGCGCCCGGATATTTAAATAGGCCTGCACATCTTTAATTGAGGCCGCGTTAGAGCGCTCGGATAAAGCCACTGCTTCGTCGGCCT
>CAXYKR010000075.1:0-4643 GCA_964277815.1 uncultured Mucilaginibacter sp.
TAAATCGTCAGGCACTAAACCGATGGTCAGTAAATTACGCACAAAATCGCCTTGGGTAGTGAACGGACTACTAAGCTTGGCCAGCTTAAAACCACTGGTCACGCCTGTTGGCAACGTAAAGCCATTAAGCGGGCTCTCGATAGCCGCGTAACTAAACCCGCTGCCATTACCCGGCCCCACGCCAAAAACGTCGGCCGAATGCTGCGGCATCTGCTTGCCTGTACCATCTACAATTTTGTAATACAGAAAAAACGCAATACGCTTAGTGGTAACCGTGCCTGCGGAGTTACCAATAGTTATGGGTGCGTACGCCAGGTTGCCGTATTCTTTTGTACTCCCGGTTAAATCGCCGAATGAAACGATGGCTGTTTTATTAGTGATGGTAATGCCGTTCACGCTGATAGAATCACCAGCGAATTGAATTCCGTTACTGGTAATCATGGACGCAGGTATCAAACCGTTGGCATCCATGGTGAGCCCCGATGAACCGGTATCAAAAATACCAAAGTACGTTACCTGCTGGCTACCTATCTGACTGATAGGGATAAAAATTCGCTTGTTGGTGTTATCAGTATATTGATACAAACCCAGGGTTGCCAATGGCTTGGGTACCGGAGCAGGGTCGGTAGAGCCGCCTTTTTTACAGGCGGTAAAAAGAACCGCAATAACGGCAACTATGATGTTTATTTTTAAAATGGATAAGTAACTTGTTTTCATGTATCATTGGCGGGCAACAACTGCAGGTACTTCTGCCCTATCAGCCCAATGGTCTAATAACGCTTTCGCTGGAAGAAAGTTAAGCAATTACTAGAAATTTTCGCAGAGCAAATTGGTGAGAAAAAATAGGTCTACGTATCAGTTCCTAACAATTAATAATTCCCCATTTTTTTTGCTTGAACATTATTAAAATACCAATCATTTAGCTGTATCAATAATCTCATTAGCAAAACGAGTGTGGAAATAATTTTTCTTTATTCTTTAATTTTCCTCAAACTGAGGAATTACCTACGCAGGTTTAGTGCCGTAGCCGCTTACATTTTTCGGCTGTTTTTTTATTTTTTTTGGTAAATACTTACATTTTAAAACCCAAATATCTGATTATCAATTATTTCAAAATAACATATCTATTAAATTAAATTATCTGCTTTTTTAATGTCGGAGTCATGATTTAGAGCAGTAGTTGGACTATGTTTTGAAGATAGAATCGACAGAGGCTACCATTACTCAACTCACTTGTGCTGATATGGTAATTACCTTTTCAAGTAAACTATTGAACAACATCTTATTTAAAGCCGTGACTCATTACTCCATCAAAACCAAATTGACTAAATCATCAATTATCTTCTCATTTATTATTTTGTTACTTACAGCAAGCAATATGTCTGCTTACTCCAGCGACGGGTCTTACAACACCAATAGTTATGGCGGCTATGGCGGCGGAAGCTACGGTGGCGGCGGTTATGGCAGTGGCGGTAGCTATGGTGGTGGCGGTAACTATGGTGGCGGCGGTAGCTATGGAGGCGGCGGTGGCTATGGAGGCGGCGGTTACAGTGGTGGTGGCAACTATGGTGGTGGCGGTTACGGTGGCGGCGGCAGTACCGATGTAGATTGTCGGCATCCCGGACATTACAGAGGTGATGGCTGCACTTCAAGAGGCTGCAGGCACAATAACCACCATGATGGCGATGGATGCGTTAAACCTACGCCCAATGTGCCTATCAATGACCACATTGGCTTACTGATTATTGCCGGTGGTTTAGCAGCGGCTTGGTACAGCTACCGCAGAAGCAACCAAACTCCTGCCTGCAAGAGCTAAATTCAAAATAAAAGTATATCGCAGTTGCTTAATTCTATTTGAGCTACTGCGATATAATGCATCCGCTTATTATTCCATCGAAGGTTTTGCTTCGATAGCACTCGAACATCATTAATTTCCGGATCCAAAAGTTTTTATCATCCTGTAGCTTTGTGCAAATAAACTGTGCCTCAAACTTGCACAATTGAGTCTGCGCGGCTTTGCGACTGGAGTTTCACTATCACGCTGAGATACCTCAGTCAACACTAAGTCTGTAGCCGACACTTCCTAACTTACAGATAAACGCCTTTTTCTTTATAAGCGAAATTTATCCCCAAAATTTCCCCATTTAGTGTAAGCAAATTCCCACTTGAACTCTACTGTGGTTACCCACAAGAGGAACTCAATATGTTAATAAATTATTTATTTGATAACAAATAATTCCTAAAGAGATAAAATATTGCGTTTTTCTTAAAAAAAGCCGTTTCCATGATTTATCAGGCCCTTCTTCCTGAGGCACTTCACACCCTCTATAAACTTTGGAACACATTTTGGCCACTATTTAACTGTAGGTTATTTCCAGCTAATTAAAATTTAGCTCGATAGCTACAAAACAAATTAACCGACTGAACACTTTATTACAACCAACGAAAAGTATTTAACTATTACATCTATTACCAATGAAAATAATTACCAGCGTTTCTTTATTCTTAGTCACTTGTTCTACATCTTTTGCGCAGTCAAATAACTTGTATTCCAGCCAGTATCAAACTCCAATGGTCTCGAGTTTATCCTCTGTAAACCAAATGTATAGCACATCACAAAGCTCATCCAAAAACAATGGAAATGGCAATGGGAATAACGGCAACAACGGTAATGGCAACGCTGGTGCCGGTTACGGTAATGGTGGTCCTTACAACAGCGATTATGGTAGCCCAACCAATGGTAACAACGGCAACGGACAAGGTCATGGTAACCCCAACGGTTATCAGGATCAGCCTAACGGCCCATGGAGCGACAACAATCCAAACAATCCATCACATCCTGCTCACCCTTGTAATCGCAATAACAAAAACTTTCCGAACGATGGCTGTAACGTTCAAGCCCCTAACGTTCCACTAAACGACCATATTGGCTTGTTGATGCTTGCTGGTGGTAGTGTTGCAGCGTGGATGATGTACAAGCGCAAGCAAGAAAATAGCAGTGTTGACGCAATTTAATACCTGCGACTGTTGATATCATGAAACTTACAGCATCTAACGTAAAGCAACAAATTTTAGAGGTTCCTAAACCGTTACGGGTATTTATTCTGCGTGCATTCCTTTGCCTACTGGTTTGGAACATCGTACATAACAAACTATTGAGTACCAATAACGACCTGGATGCTTTTTTTTCGAGCACGTTAGCGGGAACTACCAGTTTTTTACTCAATGTATTTTCTTTACACCATGTGACTACGTCAGGCATGGAAAACGGTTGGATTACACTTTTTTTCAGTGGACGACCTATTCTGAACATTTCCAATGCCTGTAATGGCTTGGATGTAACTGCACTTTATATTGCTTTTATATGTTGTATCCCATCAAACACCAAACGCATGGTGGGATATATTATCCCGGGTGTGGTTGGTCTTTTTGCATTCAATGTAATTCGCTGTATTATATTATCGTTCCTGGGTTACTACCAATACAGCGGGTTCGAATTTTTCCATCATTATGTTTTCACTACGTTGATTTATGCCATCATCATGTTGGTTTGGATTTCGTACCTGAAAGCCTCTTTTGCTCATGAAACTCAAAAAGCGTGAGATTGCCTTCTTCGTTGTTTTGCTTGTTTTAACGTTGCTATGCAAACAAACTGTTTTAGATGCGTTAGTTAACAGGCTCGGTTTAACTATCGGCTTCAATGCTGAACATCTGAAATTAGCCGGCGTTTTATTTAATGTGATTATTGGCTACATTGGGCTCATTATACATGAAGTTAAATGGGTTAAAATAGCCTGGCTGTCTGTTTATGGTATTTTGTTTACCATCTTAATAGCTAATCAAATAACCCAATACGCCTTCGGTTTAACCTTGGCAGATTTTGATTACACTTTATTCGCTTCGCCCATTTTCTACCTTGCCGCCTGTATGCTTCCCCGTTACGTGACTTTAGATAAGGTTAATTTAACTCAGCAAAAAGCCAAATAACTTTTTATTTTATTTACAATAATACTAAAATAGTACAACTTAAGGCTTTGCAGATTTGGTAACTTTACGGCATGTTAGCCGCTACATTTCAGTTACTGCCGATTTACCAAAACAACCTTCGCACCAACCGCCAATACCTCTTTCATCGGAGGAGCAATTTGCGTATCAACGTTTTTCCCTTAACAGGCGCCGTTGCATTTGAGCCCAAAATCAACGAGGTGCAGTACTACGCAAAAATGTTTAGCTGGTGGATTGCCTTTGAAACCGAAAATTACCAGCAACAGCCGCATGCCTTAATTCAAAAAGGCATTAAATGGTATGCTGAATTAAAGCTGTGCCCCAATACCGTTATTACGCAATTAGCGCCTAACCATCAGAAAATCGTTAGATAGCCTCAGTCGATATGCTAACTATTATAAGTGTAGCCTAAGCCATACGCTCACTTAGAAATTTTCTATACGCTGTAAAGCTAACATACCTAAAATCATTTTTCCAATCCGTCTTTTTATCTGAATTTCTACTCATTTTTAACATTTTTCATGTATGCAGCGAATGGCATGAAAGTAGTGCATCTATTAGAAATTAAAAAGATATGGGCCTGGTTACATTGCCAAAATTTAACATCAGGAAAGTTAAGTCGGATTTTAAAGATGGCT
>CAXYKR010000076.1:0-3021 GCA_964277815.1 uncultured Mucilaginibacter sp.
ATTAAAGATAGCAATGGGCGGGCAGGAAAAATGTCTCAATCTTCTTTTTTATTTAAACGTACTGCTCTTTCGAGAATTGTGAAAATATGGAACATCATATTTACCGGTAATTTCTGATTTTGTGGCCACAAAAGTATATCTGTTTTAAACTATTTCTGTTTTTAAACCTTTCCTAACCACAAGCAACGCTCATGGCATACGATTTTAAAATTGTTGGTTTTGGTTTATCAGCCGGCGGTATGAACCCGCTTATCGAAATTCTGGAAGATTTACCGGCCCAGCTCAACGCCGCCATTGTGGTAGTGATGCACCTGCCTATCAATGCATCCAGCAAACTACAACAGATATTAAGTGTAAAAACGGAAATGGAGGTGGTTGCCGTGAGTACTATTGAAATAGTTGAGGCCGGCAAGCTGTATGTGATGGACGCAGGTAAAAAACTGATACTACGAAACGGGTTTTTAGAAATGCATGACCGAAACCCCGAGGAGAAAATCAACAAAACTATTGATACGTTTTTCAAATCCTTAGCTGCAGATGCCGGTAGCCAAAGCATTGGTGTGATATTATCCGGCGCGGGTTATGATGGCTTGGAAGGAGCGAAGGAAATTGAAGACGCCAAAGGAATAGTGATTGTACAAGACCCCGAAACAGCCCAGTTTCCGCTGATGCCCAAAAATTTGATTGCGTACGACCACCCGGATTATGTACTGACGCCAAAAGATATTGCTGATAAATTAGCGAAACAGTTTGCTTAGCGTTCGAGGAATTTGCACCGGTCCTGAGTTTTCTTTGTTTTTTGGAAATCTTTCTTTTGTTTTCGAATGACTGTTACTTTGCCGATATTGCTTGCGTATTCTCAACGTAAGATCCTTATCGCATGAAAAGTTCAACCCTTTATTTTCTGTTTTTTATAATTTTTCAATCTGCGTTACACGCACAGAAGGGACCTTTGTTAGGTATACAGGCGGGGATAAACAGGGCTACGGCTACAAATGATAACCGCAGCATAGTCAGGTTTTCGGGCGGCTTATTTACAATGATTCCTATAACCACAAAGCTGAATTTCCAAACTGGAGCTTTTTATGAGGGAAAAGGTTCGGCCAATACAGATGACGATTACCGGAGTAAGAATCGCACCAATCATTTGCAAGTACCTTTCTATTTAAACTACCGGGTGAGATTTAAGCCAGGACAATTTTATGTCGGAGCCGGCCCTTACGCAGCTGCGGCTTTAAGCGGAAAATTTGAGTATGAGATGCGCGTTTTTTATAATGGCGGCGGCAGCATAGTAAATTTGAATGACGATACTTACCGGTGGCTTAAGAACTCTGCCCGGGTCATCATCGGTAAAGATATTCAAAAACAGAATGATCCCGATTATTACATGCGTCGGATGGATTATGGACTGACCGGCCACGCAGGGTTTATTATAAATAATGGCTTTTTTATCAATGCAGGCTATGACATGGGGTTGGCTAATATTAGTTACAGCCGTACAGCCCGCCGTTTGCAAACGGCAAATGTTTCGGTTGGCTATATCTTCAAATAATAGTAAGCGAAAAGCGGTGTCTTTAGTATGTTCACCGCTATCCGGATTTAATTATAAAATTGTATAAAAGCTCATTCGTTGTACGGCTTTCGGTCCGACTTAGCCTGGAAAGTAAATATGTTTATTGCTTGATTTTATTGGCGAATAGTAAGCTGTATTGTCTTTTGAAAAAAAATAAAGTGTTGTTAATCAGTGTTTAATGGAATTTTAAAAAGAATTCATGGGCTCATGAATCTCGTTTGGCACAATGTTGGTTTAACTCTTTACATCAAACATCTATTTATGAAAGCATCAACATCTACCACAGTTATCTTAAAATCAATCGACTTAGAATTGAAGAAATTATTACAACAGGATTTGGCTGCTTTTAAAGCCAAACAACAAAAAGCTAATAACCAGACTGCCTCGGTTAAACGTGCAGCCTAATCTATATATATTTCTATCATCTACCCTATGAAACAGAAGAGCTCCTTAAAACGGGGCTCTTTTTGGTTAAGCTAAATTTGAAAGCTTTTTGTTGCAGGCACCATCCTAAAACATATATTTACAGCAACAAACACTAACCGTTATTCCTTTCAGCATCTGCTATGCTCATTAAAAAACGTATCTCCGTAGCTTATTTTATGCGCCACATAATGTGGGACCTGGTTGCCATTACTTGCTTCGCAGTTTTGGCGGGTATGTTTGACCACCTGGGCTTTTTAAGGGAAGTAAAAATACCGTTGGCAGTTACTTCCTTTACCGGCACTATCTTGTCTTTACTGTTAGCTTTCCGTACGTCGCAATCGTACGAGCGCTGGTGGGAAGCGCGTATCGTATGGGGTGCCATAGTAAACGATAGCCGTTCGCTCATCCGCCAGGTAAAGCAATTTATGCCTAATAATGCAGAGGGGCTGGAAGTGGCAAAGGATTTTGCCCGTCGCCAGGGTGTGTGGTGTTATGCCCTGGGCGAATCGTTACGTAAGGTAGAACACAGCGCTAAAGTGCTGGACTATTTTAAGAAAACCGGCGACGACAGCACCAATAAGCCCAACCTGATGCTTAATCATCATGCAGATGCTTTGGCCGAGGCTTGCGTGCGTTTTAACATCGACCCCAACAAGCAGGTGCAGATAGACAATACGATAGTAAAACTTTGCGACTCGATGGGTAAGTGTGAGCGTATTAAAAATACGATTTTTCCGAGAGCCTATAGTTTACTCATCCACGTGCTGATATATGCATTGATGACTTTGTTGCCTTTCGGTTTGGAAGACCAAAGCAAGATTGTGGAAGTGGCATTAACCGTTATAATCCCGGCGCTTTTCATCGCCATTGAGCAAACCGCTATTTTTATGCAAGACCCGTTTGAAAACCGCCCAACCGATACGCCAATGACGGCCTTGGCCAAAACCATCGAAAACAATTTGATGGAAATGGTAGGGGAGCCACCAGCCAATAAAATTGAGCCGCCTACCACTTATTATCTG
>CAXYKR010000077.1:0-15637 GCA_964277815.1 uncultured Mucilaginibacter sp.
TGTATACAGAAGATATTGACAAACCCGGTATCATGAATGCCAACCTGGGCATGTACCGAATACAATTAAGCGGTAACGATTATATTACTGATAAAGAGATTGGCTTGCATTACCAACTGCACCGGGGCATTGGTGTGCACCAAACCAAAGCCAATGCAAAAGGGCAACCGCTTAAAGTGAGTATATTTGTTGGCGGACCACCGTCGCACCCCGTGGCTGCCGTAATGCCCTTACCCGAAGGTTTGTCCGAAATGACTTTTGCCGGCGCTTTAGGCAAACGCCGTTTCCGTTATTTTTATGATGCCGAAGGTTTCTGTATCTCTGCCGATGCCGATTTTGTAATTACCGGCACAGTAATGCCGCACGAAAATAAACCCGAAGGCCCCTTTGGCGACCACTTGGGCTACTACAGCTTAACGCATCCGTTTCCGCTGATGAAGGTGCATAACGTGTACCATCGTAAAGATGCCATCTGGTCATTTACCGTAGTAGGCCGGCCACCGCAGGAGGATACCAGTTTTGGTGCTTTGATACACGAAATTACCGGTTCGGCCTTACCCTCTGAGATACCTGGTCTGCATGCTGTTAACGCGGTAGACGCTGCCGGAGTACACCCTTTGTTATTTGCCATAGGCAGCGAGCGTTATACGCCATACATCAAAGAACGCCAGCCGCAGGAGATATTAACTATTGCCAATCATATTTTAGGTAAAAACCAGCTAAGCCTGGCTAAATACCTGTTCATCGCGGCCAAAGAAGATGACCCGACGCTCAATGTAAATGACATTGCCGGATTTTTAAAACACATGCTGGAGCGTGTTGACCTTATGCGCGACCTGCACTTTTATACCAAAACTACCATTGATACGCTTGACTACAGTGGCAGCGGTTTAAACAGCGGCAGTAAAGTGGCCATTACCGTAGCGGGCGATAAAAAGCGTGAATTATGGACTGAACTACCCGCCGATTTTACACTGCCACGCCCGTTTGATTTATTTAAACTGGCTATGCCCGGCGTGTTGGCAGTTGAAGTCAGTAAAAATATTGGAGTTGAAGAACTGACAGCAGCTTTAAAAAACTTAGATGAACATCTGAAAGATAAAGATTTGGCCGGACTGCCATTGATGGTATTATGTGATGATGCCGGGTTTACTGCACAAAACATCAATAACCTGGTGTGGGTGACTTTTACCCGCAGTAACCCATCGCATGATATTTATGGTGTACACAGCTTTACCGAGCACAAACACTGGGGATGCCATGGCCCGCTGATTATAGATGCCCGAATTAAATCCCACCATGCACCCGTGCTCGAAAAAGACCCCGCCGTTGAAAAACTGGTAGACCAAATGGGTACCAAAGGCGGCAGTTTGCATGGAGTAATTTAGACAGACTATTGTAAACAAAAAGCCGTCTTTGTTAACGACGGCTTTTGTATTATTCTTCTTTTTTGTGGTCTTTCACGATGACGAAAACATCCTCGTTTGCTTTTTTCATGAGGTACTTTTCGCGGGCAAATTTTTCGAGCTTTTGCGGATTGGATGAAAGCTCGTCCAAATCTTTGCTCACTTTGGCGGTTTCTTTAGTATAAAAGTCGCGCTCCTGCTCCAGTTTGGTTAACTGGTGGTGTTGTTCAAATTGGGAGTACAAATCGTTTTTATCAAAAAACAGCATCCATATCACAAAAGCAATTGTCACCAAAAAATATTTATTCTTTAACAGTTCAACAGCACGTTTCATATTTTTAGAGCAGATTAATTAATAGCAAAAATAGACTGAAAGATTGAATCTTACAATGTGGCAATACACATTTTAAACAGCCTTTGCCTTACCGCTATTATTACGATTATTGCCACCGCTGTAACGCCGCTTACCCGAACGCTGCCCCGAGTTATTACGCGATTTACCCTGATGCTGCCCTTGCGCTGATTTCATTTCTTCTCTTACCCGTTCAACGGTGTTCATCTGCTTCATCGGATAAGGATGCTGCTCGTTTACCGGGATGTTTTTGGCAATGAGTTTATGGATGTCTTTTAAAAACTCTTTCTCCTCATGGTCACAAAACGAAAATGCTATACCACTTGCTCCTGCCCTGCCGGTACGACCAATACGGTGCACATAGGTTTCGGGGACGTTAGGTAATTCAAAATTGATAACGTGTGTTAACTCATCAACATCAATGCCGCGTGCGGCAATATCGGTAGCTACCAATACGCGGGTGCTGCGGTTTTTAAAATTAGTTAATGCACGCTGGCGGGCATTTTGAGATTTATTTCCATGGATAGCTTCTGCAGTAATGCCAGCCCGACTCAGGTCTTTTACTACTTTATCTGCACCATGCTTGGTGCGTGTAAAAACTAAAGCGCTTTGAATGCTTTTATCCTTCAGGATGTGGTTCAGCAATGCTTTCTTGTCAGATTTGTCTACAAAATAAACTTCCTGCTGGATAGTATCGGCCGTTGATGATACCGGGGTTACCTCTACCTTTTCAGGCTTGTTTAATATCGTATCCGCTAGTTGCTGTATTTCTTTAGGCATAGTTGCCGAAAAAAACAGTGTTTGGCGTTTAGCAGGTACTTTAGCGAGTATCTTCTTAACGTCGTTCACAAAGCCCATATCCAGCATGCGGTCGGCTTCATCAAGCACCAGAAACTTAAGATGATCCAGGTGAATAAAGCGCTGGTTCATTAAATCGAGCAAACGGCCGGGTGTGGCCACCAATATGTCAACGCCTCTTTTTAAGGCATCTGTTTGCGGGTTTTGCGACACACCACCGAATATTACCAGGTGCTTTAAACCAGTGTGCTTGCCGTAGGATGCCAAACTTTCATCAATTTGAATAGCCAGCTCGCGGGTAGGCGTTAAAATAAGCGCTTTGATAGTTTTTTGCTCTTTATGCTGAGTACGCTCCTGGTGCAATATCTGCAGCAAAGGGATAGAAAATGCTGCCGTTTTACCTGTACCGGTTTGGGCACAGCCTAATAAATCCTTACGCTGCAATATAATTGGAATAGCTTGTTGCTGTATAGGTGTGGGTTGAGTATATCCTTCGGTTTGCAATGCTTTGAGGATAGGCTCAATTAAATTTAAATCTTGAAATAACATGTATTGCTAATAACGTATATGTAAAACTGCACAGACGCGTGCAGTATCATGATGAGTTTAGTTACCCGGATTTAATTAACCGGGATATTTACCCAAAGATACGACTATTAAGGCAATAAAAAAAGCAGGCGGATACCCACCTGCTTTTCAACTTTGTATAGCAGCTTTGCAACTACTATTCAAACTTATAAATCGGGTCCATATCAGCGCTGCTGGTTCTGCTTACTTTCAAATCGTTGATTTTACCGGTGTTAAGCGCGTATACCCAACCATGAATGCTTAGATCCTGATTGTTTTTCCAGGCGCCCTGTACGATAGTGGTTTTGCAAAGGTTTTCAACACCTTCAATTACATTGTACTCCACCATTTTATTAAAACGCTCTTTATGATCAGATACTTTTGCCAGTTCGTCCGAGTACTTATGGTAAACGTCTTTGATGGTTCTGAGCCAGTTGTCAATTAAACCTACTTGCTTGTTACCCATAGCGGCTTCAACACCACCGCAGCCATAATGGCCTACTACAATCACATGTTTTACTTTAAGCACATTTACGGCATAATCCAATACCGATAGTAAATTTAAATCGGTATGCACTACTACGTTGGCGATATTACGATGTACAAAAATCTCTCCGGGGTTAGTATTGGTAATCCTATCCGCCGGTACACGGCTATCGGCACAACCAATCCACAACACAGGCGGTTTTTGGCCGTTGGCTAATTTTTCGAAAAACTGCGGGTCTACTTGCAAAGCCTCTTCAATAAACTTCTCGTTTCCTTCCAGCAGGCTCTCGTAAGTAATATGGCTGGTATCATGAATGGCCAGCTCAGTTTTGGTAGTTGCGCACATAGTGTTAGTTTTTATGAATTGTAAAAATAGGAGTTCCGAATCAATTAAAGCAAATGGTTAAGGCTGGGCAATTAATGTTTGGCGGGTGCCTGCTTTATAATACAGTTCGGCCAGCGTTTTTTGATAACCGGCAATCATGCTTTCCAGTTTGACGCGCATATCAATTAATTTAGTTTCGCGGCTATTAATTAAAAAGAGTGTACTCTCACCCAATTCAAATTTATTAGATTCGCCTTTAAGCAGTGCTTCTTGATTTTTAACGCTTTGTAGCTGTACGGCCAACTGCGCCTCATATGCCTTCAAATCATTATAAGCCGACAAAACGTTGTTCCTGATTTCGCGCCCGGATTGCTGTAAATCGTAGTTCAGTTCCTGTTGTTTTAACTTCACTTCTTTCAACTTACCACGCTCGGCCCGTAAAAATAACGGGAACGAGAAATCGAGCCCTACCTTGTAATTGCTCCAGTTAAAATCGTAATAATCGGGTACGTTAGATACAAAACTCCGACGGTTAGATATTAAAGTACCGCTTACGTTGATTTTAGGTTTCAGCATTTCCTGCCGGTAACTACGTTCAACAGCAAGTTGGCTGCCTTTGGTACGCAATTTAACCAGCTCGGGATGCTGGTCGGCCGCTTGGTTAACCAAAGTGTCTAACACGGCTTGCGATGGCCGGGTAACGTTAGCTGCTACTGGTTGCGGAACGGCATTGGGCGGTAATTCTAATGGGTTACCGTCTTTACTCCACAAATGGTTGGATAATATCAATCGGGCATTTTGAAACTCTACCGTATTTTTCTCCACCTGAACAATACGCTCCTGTACCGTAATATACGCCTCGACCGAATCAATAGGAGCCTTATCACCTAAACGTACCTGCGCCCGCACCGCGTTAAACCTGGTTTGGGCTAAATCAACCCCCTCTTGCGCCAATTTGGCTTGCCTGAATGAGTAATACCAATTCCAGTAATCTTTAACAATGGCATACCAGGTGCTGTTTATTTGCTTCACCCGTTCGGCTTCGGCATAACGCACCATAATTTTAGACTGCCACAAAGTGTTACGACGCGAATCAATAATTAATCCCTGCCCCAGCGGAATACTCAAACCTACTCCGGTTAAGCCCGACAGGTTTGTACGGGTTTCGGGGTTGGTATATTGGCCAACATTACGGTCGTATCCCAGTTTAAGGTCGGCACCGGCCAGCCACAAGGGCACTTTTAACTCGCTATCCCAATTATTATAGTACTCGGTGTTGCCAAACATTTTGCTACCGAAGTGAGCTTTCAAAGTCGGGTCGAAATAACCTAACGATTGCAAGACATTGGCCTTGGCCGACTCGGTAAGTAGCGCGGCCTGTTTGATGATGGGGTGATACCTGAACACCTGCATCTGCAAATCCTCGAGCGAAAAAACTTTAGCTGTATCAGCTGCCTGTTTATTTTGTGCAAAGGCGATTGTAATATTTAACAAAAACACCAGCAACAGGCAAATCTGATTACGCTTTATATGATGTATATGCATGTAATTTTTTTGCTGTGCAATTCAAAATCAACCTTTTTTATCTTTGATGTCTGCCGATGGCTCTTTCTCTAAACTTGGAGGGAAACCGTTTAGCTGTCGCCATATCTCATACCATACAGGTACAGACCGTAAAATGATGCGGCCGTAAACGCCCGAACCCTGACGCAATTGGTCTGGCCATGGCTCGTCATTGGCCGGAACCGGAACCTCTGGTCTAACCAGTACCCGGTATTTGCCACCGGCACTGCTTACACGGTCGATGGCAAAGATTTTTCCGGCAAAGGTACCTACCGCTACCGACGGCCAGCCGGCAAACTGAATAGACGGCCAGCCTTCAAATTGCAGCCTTACATCACTGGTATCTACAATCAGTGGTACATCCATAGCGTCTACGTAAAGCTCTGCAGCTACCGCCGGCGCTTTAGGTTGCAGCGTGGCTACCGATTCACCTTCTTTGATATTTTCGCCTATACCTGCCTTCAGTGTTTTAACCACAAAACCAGTTTGCGGTGCCCGTACAATGTACAATGAGCGTCTAACGGCAATGTTGGCAATATCATTTTTAAGTTTGGCAATCTCACCCTGCACACTGGCACGGCTCGATATAGCCGAACCTAAATCAGATTGTGCCTTGGCTAACATTTCCTGGTATTTTGCCCTGATGTTATCCAATTCAATCCGTGCATTAATCAAATTCTGCTTAGAGTTATTCAGTTTATTTTGTGCACTAACCACTTTGGCGTAATCCTCCTGCAACTTCAACCTCCGGGTTTCGATGTCAGTAAGCGAGAATAAACCACTCCGGTAACCGGCCTCGTAACGCGCTAAACGCGCTTTACTAATTTCGTAAAATTTCTGTTGAGCGTTCAGTTCGGCACGGTCAATGTCTACATAGTTTTGCGCTTGCTTAATTTTATTTTCGGCAGCACTCAACTGGAAACGTAAGCCATTATTTAGGGCCTCTATCTGTGCATTGGTAGCCTCAATCTTCCGGGTAGCAGCTTCTTCACTATTTTGCTTAGCAATCAACTGCTCTCTTAAACGCTGAGGCAATTGCGGGTCAAAATACGATTGGCTGGTTTCGGAAATCACCAGGATGGTATCACCCTTTTTAACTTCCTGTCCTTCGCGCACGGCCCATTTTTCAATACGGCCGCCAATTTGGTTTTGTACGGTTTGCGGGCGGTCTTCAGGGCGTAAAGCAGTTACAGTGCCTTTACCGGGTATTGTTTGCCGCCAGGGTAGCATCAGTATAATGATGATAACAATCAGCACACCCGTCAGTATACGTCCAAGAAGGCGTGGCCCGCGGTCGGGTAAAACTTTGTTAACCGATTCGGTCGATAGTTCTTCCCAGTTTTCTATTTGTTCCAGTTCGGGAGATTTCTTACTCATGGTGTTTGTTTCCTCCTTCCAGTTCCAAATCGGTAACTACGGCCAGTTTTTCGGCGCCGGTTACCATATCAAATACAGTATTCATGTTAGTCATGAGTTTTTCAATAGCGTAGCTGATTTGTACAATAATTACTTCGGCAGCCACAAACTGACCGAACGACATTGAACGGCTTACCACAAAGAATGACCCTAACAGCAACAAGCCGCCCATCAAAATGGTACGCATGATGATAGCGCTGGCAAAAAATCTTTTTAATACTCTAAAGTGGTCGTTACGGGCTTGCAGATAATTAGCGGTAATTTCATCTGTTTTCTTTACCACTTCCAAGCGTTTCGCTTCGCTTTCGCGGTAAGGCTCCAAATCTCCGGCTACTTTTTCCAGGTAAGCCACTACCTCATACTTATATTCCGACTCCTCAATACTGGTTTCTACACCACCTCTAAAGTAGAGCAACAGTATGCCTACGATAAAAACGATGATTAATAAACCGAAGGCGATGAAAAACGGATGATAGAAGGAAAGCAGGATGGCGCTGAAAAATATTTGCACTGCCGCAGCAACAATATCCACCAGTAGCTTGGTAAGTCCTTTTTGTATGGTCAGGATATCAAAAAAACGGTTCACCAGTTCGGGCGGGTACTCGCCTTCGAGCGCCTCTCTCTTAATGCGAGGTAACCTAAAGGCAAACTCTAATGCGGTTTTGGCAAATATTTTTTGCTCAATAACCTCTACCAGCGATAACTGCCCTATAAGCAGCAACCCGCCTACAATGATACCCACCAAAATAACGGCGATAAGTATATAAGTAGAGCTGTACATGGCTCCGTTAGAGAGCAGGTTAAATACCGCGGTAGTACCCAAAGGCAGCGTAAGGCCAATAAGGCCAATAAGCACAGCGTAAATAAATATGTAATTGATAGTTGAGCGCTCATAATGCAGTATGCGTAATAGCCTCTGCCAGGGCGTGAGAACTTCAACAAGATGACGGTTCTTCATTGTTATATACTATAAACTTTGATTTTGCTTTTATCAAAGACTACAATCAACCTATTAAGTTTTTGTAATTCAATGACTTATTATCACTTTTTGTTGTAAAATGATAACGTATTTTAAATACTGCTACATGAAGTTAACATTGGCTTATCGGCATGTTAAAATCATAGCTGTTTTGTAATTGTTTGTTGTTTAATCTTGAGTAAAAGTAAGCAGGTCAGAACTTTAAGGTCCTTTCGGCTACATAATCATTAACCGGGCTTCGTTGTTTTATCTTTTTTCCTTTTTAACTGAAATACCTAAAAAAGAAATTAAAAGATTAAATAGCGATATTTTAAGGCAATAACAGATTGCGCAGAAAAGCACCTGCTATGCCCCTATAACATCAGCGCTTAATTTATCCATTCTATCCGTATACGGATAAATCATCCCAAGATGACAATCATCTTACAGACGTTTTAGCCTAAAAGGCTAACACATAGTAATGGAATTTTAATGAAGCAACGCGTTTGAACGGGCTTATGCTATAGGGCAGTTTGGAGGCGGTGTGGGCACCGACAAATGGTGAGTCTCGTGGTATAACTGCTGACAGGCGTGCAGCAATGCTGGTTTTTCGACTTCTAAATGGATGTGAACCGCATGATAAACATACTGGAAATCTTCGTCAAAAAACTTTTTCTCTTTACTTCCCTCTTTATCCGGGTCGTCTTTTTCACTTTTATTTTCCTGCTCCAGCTGCATAATGGCAGCGTTCACAGTTTTATTATTCAGTACCAGAAAAACAGGCGCTACCGAAATGACCATCTTTACCATGAAGATTGTCATGAACAGCAAGCAAACTAAAATTTTGTTAGTCCTGATTTTCATCGGTTGCAATGATAACGCTTTTTTACCAAATTTGGTCTTCATTACCTTAATATTACCCGCAGCAAACACTTATAATTTATTATTGTTTTGCTCTTGTGCATTTTGAACAAATAAGACCCGAGCTAACCTGGCGCCTGCGCCGCGAAACCCTATACCCGGATAAACCCTTGGCCGCCATGCAAATGCCGGCTGATGCTAATGGCTTGCATTTCGGCGCTTTCAGCAACGACTTATTAGTTGGCGTTGTATCCCTTTTTCAGAGCGGTACGGTATATCAGTTTCGCAAATTTGCCGTAGCTTTAAAATATCAGGGCCAAGGCATAGGCAACGGCCTTTTGCAATACATTACCAACTTTTGCCGGCAGCAGCAAGGCACGTTACTTTGGTGCAATGCCCGCACAAGCGCTATAGGGTTTTACGAAAAATCCGGCTTTACAGTTTCAGGACAACCCTTTGAGCAAAACCAAATCACTTTTGTGAAAATGGAAAAATCGCTTATTTAAAAAGCCGGTTCAATGGTATGAGCCGGCTTTAGAAAACTATTAACTCCTGAAAATTTTACTTGCCGCAAAACAACACTTTACATATTAACCTTATATTAACACATCAATAAATAATGGTATAAGCAAACACACCGTCTTATTTCATCCCAAAGCCGGTAGCTTTACTATATTTGTCATTATACATATCCTGAATAAACATATGGCTGAAAACGAAAATGATAACAAACCACAGCACGTTGCCGTGGTGAACGATACTTCTCTGGCATTTTTTGAGAAATACATCAATAACCCGTCACCAACCGGTTTTGAGTGGGAGGGCCAAAAATTATGGCTCGAATATTTGAAGCCTTACATCGATACGTTTTATGTAGATAACTACGGCACTGCAGTAGGCGTCATCAACCCGGATGCTGAGTACCGGGTGGTGATTGAGGCTCATGCCGATGAGATCTCGTGGTTCGTAAATTATATTACAAGTGATGGTTTAATTTACGTTATCCGCAATGGCGGGTCAGACCACCAAATTGCTCCATCTAAACGGGTAAACATACACACCGACAAAGGCGTGGTTAAAGCCGTGTTTGGCTGGCCGGCTATACACACCCGCCAGGGAGGTGACAAAGAAGAATCGCCTACCCTGAAAAACATTTTCCTGGATTGCGGTTGCACCAGCAAAGAAGAGGTTGAAGCGATGGGCATACACGTAGGCTGCGTAATTACCTATGAGGACGAATTTAGCGTTATGAACAATCGCTATTATGTAGGCCGGGCGTTAGATAACCGTGCCGGCGGTTTCATGATTGCAGAGGTTGCCCGCTTACTGAAGGAAAACAACAAAACCCTGCCTTTCGGATTGTATATCGTTAACGCCGTACAAGAAGAGATAGGCCTGCGTGGCGCCGAAATGATAGCGCATAAAATAAAACCTCATGTGGCCATTGTTACCGATGTTACCCACGACACCCAAACGCCGATGATTAATAAAATAACTCAGGGCGATTTGGCTTGCGGCAGAGGCCCGGTAGTATCTTACGCTCCGGCGGTGCAAAACAACCTGAACAAACTATTAATTGAGTCGGCACAGAAAGCTAACATTCCTTTCCAGCGCCAGGCATCATCGCGTTCTACAGGGACGGATACGGATGCATTTGCCTACTCTAACGATGGTGTTCCATCGGCCCTAATTTCGTTGCCGTTACGCTATATGCATACCACTGTTGAAATGATACATAAAGAAGATGTGGATAACGTTATACGTCTGATTTATGAAACTTTGCTTAATATTGAGGCAGGACAGGATTTTAGGTATATTAAATAAACATTATATTTTAAACAAGGTAAAAGGCAATAGCTATAGCTTATATTTTTTGCTTATATTTATTGCATAGTACAATCTATGAAACCTACACTATTAATTTTGGCCGCAGGAATGGCCAGCCGCTACGGCAGCATGAAACAAGTGGATGGCTTTGGCCCTAACGGCGAAACCATTATTGACTACTCTATTTACGATGCCATTAAAGCAGGCTTTGGTAAAGTGAGCTTTATCATCCGCGAAGAGTTTTTAGAACCTTTCAAAGCAAAATTTGAGCCTAAACTGGCTGGCCGCATTGAAACTGATTACGTGTTTCAAAGCTACGACTTAACTCAGTTTGGCATTGATAAAACTGTGGAGCGCGCTAAACCTTGGGGTACTGCACACGCGGTATTGGCAGCACGCAACCAGGTACACGAACCTTTTTGCGTAATTAACGCCGACGACTTTTACGGTTACGAAGCCTTTGAAAAAATGGCCCAGTTTTTAACCACCGAGGTAGCTGACGATAATTACTCTTTAATGGGTTACCAGATTGACAGAACATTATCCGACTACGGTTCAGTATCGCGCGGTGTATGTAAAGTTGAAGACGGCAACATGGTTGAGATTAACGAGCGTACCGAAGTATACTTTAAAGACGATAAAGTATTTTACAAAGACGCTACCGGCGAGCACGAATTACCTACTGATACCCGCGTAAGCATGAACTTCTGGGGCTTTACCCCGGCAGTATTTAAACAAAGCGAAGACATGTTCAAACGCTTTGTTGATGCTAACGAAAATAATCCTAAAGCAGAATTCTTTATCCCGTTAGTAGCTGACGAATTAATTAAAACCGGCACTGCTAAATTTAAAGTAATCCCTACCGCCAACAAATGGTTTGGTGTTACCTATAAAGAAGATAAGCCGATTGTTCAGGCCAGCATTTCAGAACTGGTAAACAACGGTACTTATCCCGAAAACCTTTGGTCATAAGCACCAGCGGTAAACAATAAAAGCAAAGCGCCCGATTCAGTTGAATCGGGCGCTTTGCTTTTATATACTTTTTTGGATTGTGTCTTAAATCTCAATACTTCTCGTTATTCTTAAATTCAACTGCGATTCACGTTCCATCCTAAAATTTTTGTTTTCAAACTAAGCTTTGTGCATTTGTGTTCTATCAGCGGTTTAATTACTTACTATACCGCCAAGCAAATGCAATTTCAATCCTTAAGTTCGCTGCAAAGCATTCATCAGCAAAACAACAAGCTTATCCTTAAAACTGCCGAAGCCGAAGCGCAGGTATCCATCTACAGCCCAAGCATCATCCGGGTAAACATTACAAAATGTCCTGAAAAACCGGATGAGTCTTTTGCGGTGATTAAGAAACCACTTGATGAAATACCCTACCAAGAAACGGGACAGGAAATTACGGTTACCACAACAGCTTTGGTATTGCGCATTAATAAGTCGCCGCTACGGTTTTCTTTTTATACCCCGGATGGCAAACTGATTAGCCGCGACGATGAGCGCTTTGGCACTAACTGGCAAAACAGTCGGGTAACCAATTACCGCGAACTGCAGCCCAACGAAAAGTTTATTGGCTTGGGTGAAAAGGTAGGTAATTTGAACCGCCGTGGCAGCAACTACGTAAACTGGAATACCGACGCAGTAGATTACGGCCCCAAAACTGACCCGCTTTATGAGTCGTTTCCATTTTTTATTGGTATACACAACCAATTAGCTTACGGCTATTTTTTAGACAACACCCATAAAAGCTATTTTGATTTTGCCGCATCTACCGATGACCAATTTATGTGGTTGGGCGCTGACGATGGTGATTTGAACTATTACTTTTTTGGAGCGCCAACGGTAGCCGAAATTATCAAAGACTATACCTGGCTTACCGGGCGTATGAAAATGCCGCCTTTATGGAGCTTAGGTTATCAGCAATGTCGCTGGAGTTATATGAGCGCACAGGAAGTGCTGGATATTGCTCAAAAGTTTAGAGATAACCATATCCCGGCTGATGTGATGTACTGCGATATTGATTATATGCAGGACTTTAAGATATTTACCTGGAACCAGGAAACCTTTGCACAACCTGCCGAATTTATAGCTAAGCTGAAGGCCATGAATTTTAAGCTGGTTACTATTGTTGACCCGGGCATTAAGATAGAAAAAGGTTACCAGCAATACGACGAAGGTGTGGAACGCGGTTACTTTGCCACCTACCCCAACGGCGAGAATTATACCGGCGAGGTATGGCCCGGACGTTGTCACTTTCCAGACTTTTTTAGAGAAGATGTACGCGAATGGTGGGGCGCTGCTTTTAAAGCATTGACCGAACCCGGCGTAGAAGGCTTTTGGAACGATATGAACGAACCCGCCGTTTGGAACCAGAACATGCCATGGATGGTAAAATTTGGCGATAAATTTATGCCTGAGGTACGTAATGTTTACGGTATGGAAATGGCGCGGGCTACTTATGAGGGTACGCGCAAGCTATTAGACAATAAACGGCCCTTTGTGCTTACCCGGGCAGCGTATTGCGGCACACAGCGCTATTCGGCCGTTTGGACGGGCGACAATACCGCCAATGATGACCATTTGCTATTAGGTGCTCGCCTGGTAAACAGCCTGGGTATAACAGGCATGGCCATGGTTGGCGTAGATATAGGCGGCTTTAGCGGTAACCCTACCCCCGAACTGATGGTAAGGTGGAATAGCTTAGGCACCTACACGCCTATGTACCGCAACCATGCCATTCAGCACTCCGATTACCGCGAACCTTGGCAATATGGTGCCGAAAACATGGAATTGATTAAAAAATCAATTGAACAGCGTTATCAATTGCTGCCTTACATCTATTCGAGCTTTTACGAAAGTACCCAAACCGGGATGCCGGTTTGCCGAACGCTGGCGATTGATTATACCCACGATAAACTGATTTACCAGGAAGAATATCAAAACCAGTTTATGTTTGGCAATGCACTGCTGGTAGCCCCGGTGGTAAGCACTGCGCTGACTACCAAAGTGTATTTACCACAAGGAAATTGGTACCGCTTGAGCACGAATGAAGTTTTTGAAGGGCAAAAAGAGTATACTGTTGATGCTCCGCTGCATGACTTACCCGTGTTTGTAAAAGCTGGCAGCATCATCCCTATGCAAAGCATCACGCAAAGCACCCAGGACACAGGCGATGGTGTGCTGCAATTACACGTATGGAAAGGCAATGAGCCAACCAGCATCACCTATTACGAGGATGACGGTGTTACTTACGATTACGAGCAGGGAAACCACCATAAACGCATTATCTCCTATGACACAGCATCAAATACCATTAAACTATTAAAAGCAGAAGGCAGCTACCACTCACGCTTCCGGCAAGTACAGGTTATATTACATGGTTTTGAGCAGCAAGGGAAACCTAAGCTGCTTGATTACACCAATGAAGAAATGACAGTTCAACTGTAAAGACACCTTTTTTTATCACATAAAACAACGAGGCCCGCTAAAAATTTAGCGGGCCTCGTTGTTTTATATCAGGCTTAATTATAAAGCTGCAGATTTTACAGTTTTGATTATTACAGCAGCTACTTTGTATGGATCAGCAGCCGAGTTAGGGCGACGATCTTCCAGGTAGCCGCTCCATCCTTTTTGTACCGTAAATAACGGGATACGGATAGAAGCGCCACGGTCAGATACACCGTAGCTATAATCATGAATAGAAGCAGTTTCGTGTTTACCGGTTAAACGTTGCTCGTTGTCGGCACCGTAAACAGCGATATGCTCAGCTACAACCGGACGGAAGGCTTCTAATATTTTAGTGTAAGTTTCCTGGCTGGCAGCAGTACGCAAGGTAGTGTTAGAGAAGTTAGCGTGCATACCAGAACCATTCCAGTCTAAAGTACCTAATGGTTTACAATGCCAGTTGATAGATACACCATAAGTTTCACCAATTCTTTCTAGTAAGTAACGGGCAACCCAAATTTGGTCACCAGCTTCTTTAGCGCCTTTAGCAAAAATTTGGAATTCCCACTGACCGGCAGCCACCTCAGCGTTGATACCTTCAACGTTTAAGCCTGCATCTAAACAAGCATCTAAGTGCTCTTCAACAATCTCGCGGCCAAAAGCATTTTTAGCGCCTACCGAACAATAGTAAGGACCTTGTGGTGCCGGGTAACCGTTAACCGGGAAACCTAAAGGCTTGTTAGTTTCCGGGTCCCATAAAAAGTACTCCTGCTCAAAACCAAACCAGAAATCATTGTCATCATCCTGGATAGTAGCACGGCCGTTTGACTCGTGTGGTGTACCGTCAGCATTTAAAACTTCGCACATTACCAGGTAAGCATCCTTGCGTTGTGGGTCTGAACAAATAAATACCGGCTTTAAAATACAATCAGATGAACCACCTGGTGCTTGCTCTGTAGATGAACCGTCAAAGCTCCAATTAGGACAATCTTCTAATTTTCCGGAAAAATCTTTTTCGATTTTAGTTTTGCTACGTAAGCTTTGAGTTGGTTTGTAACCGTCAAGCCAGATGTACTCGAGTTTAGATGCCATTTGTTAAATTTATCAGGTTAATAAGTTAATATTTATACAAAAAACAAAATCTTGCTAATTTTTAGCAGATATAAAGCAATTATCTTTACAAATAAAGCTATCCGATTTAAATTTTCATAATTTAAATAATCTTTTTTTGATATTATTTTCAAAGAGGCACATTTTCTTCATTTGCCGGTATTTAAAAACCTGAACGGCTTCTCCGTCTACAACATCACCTACTTCAGCAAACCATCCAACATTTGCTACATTTCCAGCATAAAATCGTTACAAAAAACAAATCTTGCATAGATTTTAAGATAATATCATAAAATAAAATGCATTTTATACCCTATATAGAGAATTAAAATTACATCTGTCATAAAAATTACCACAAAACCGCTTTCATCAAAAATCAAATTTTGCTAAAACGTATTAAGCAAAATAATTTCTCATTTTTTTTATAATTTCTTTAAATAATATTAATCCATTTTATATTTTTATGAAAATTAAAGGCAGTTATCTCAAAAAAACCTATAATCCCTAACAAAAATTTA
>CAXYKR010000078.1:0-4469 GCA_964277815.1 uncultured Mucilaginibacter sp.
CGGCCGACCCGGTGAGGGTGTTTCAAAACTTTGCCACGCTCGACCTCATTTCAAAAGGCCGTGCCGAACTGGTGGTTGGCCGGGGCTCATCAGTCGAGGCGTATCCCTTGTTTGGTTACCATCTGGATGATTATGATGCCCTGTTTAGCGAAAAACTTAACTTACTGCTCCAGATACGCGACCACGAGTTTGTGAACTGGAGAGGCCGGTTCCGGGCGGCCATCCCCAACCTGCCCGTTTACCCGCGCCCGGTGCAGCCGCAACTACCCGTTTGGCTGGGTGTAGGTGGTACGCCCGAATCGTTTGTACGGGCCGGCACGCTGGGTCTGCCATTAATGGTGGCTATTATTGGCGGCAATACGGCCAGGTTTCGGCCATTGGTTGATTTATACCGCCAGGCCGGTGCCAGCGCCGGCTTTGCGCCCGAACAATTAAAAGTAGGCCTACACTCGCCCGGTTATGTGGCTGCCACCACCGAGCAAGCCGTAGCCGAATACTATCCCGGCTATGCCGAACTATGGACCAAGCTGGGCCGCGAACGTGGCTGGCCACCCGTAACCCGTCAGCAATTCGAGCATTTAATCGGTCCGCAGGGCGTATTGTTGGTAGGCAGCCCGCAGCAAGTGGCCGAAAAGCTGCAACGCCACAGCGAGGCCTTGGGCGGCATAGACCGCTTTACCTTCCAAATGGACAACGCCGGCTTAACCCATCAGCAACTGATGCAATCTATTAAACTAATTGGCGAGCAGGTGATACCGCTGGTAAATCAAAAGCATTAATGAAGGAGAGTTTTGGCCGTGGTTGGTGTTTGTCACTAACCACTTTTTATATCCGAGCGGCAGCTACCGTCACCAAACACATTTCAATCACACCACATCCCCATTATTTAGCCTGTGGTTGGTGTTGTCACCAACCACTTTTTATGTCAGCGGCCCCTACCGTCACCAAACTTATTTAAATCACACCACATCCCCATTTGACAGCCACTCCGCAAAACTGTACCTTTAAACCAAAACTTAAACCCGCAATGTTATTTTGCAGATACCGGTATTTTTTGATGGTGGTGTTGATGTTGGCCGTGGCCTGCGCGCAGCAGCCCAAACCGGTTAAAAAGCCGGCAACCATAGCTAAAGCAAAAACGCCGGCTGCACCGGCTAAGACCGATTCGGTTAAAAAAGTAATTATCCGCGAACCTGATTTACGAGCTTAGGTAGATGAGCTGAATATGCGGCTTAAATTATATGACTCCATATCCAATCAAAGTAGTTACACACTTAAAGAGTTAAGCCAGTTTAAGTTGACCACCGCCGAAGTAGATAGCCTTGCAAAAAACGTAGAAGAAGAACATCAGATACCAGGCTTTTACCTTTCACAATTATATCAAGAAAATTATTTTTTGGGTTTATTTGACCGGGTTTTAAGCCATCCTGCTATTCGCCGTTACCGGTTGGAAGATATTATTTCAACAAGTATAACCAGCTCTGACGACGAAAAGCTTTATAACATCACGATCCCCGAGAATACGGGTGGTTCGTACCACAGCCGGCTGTCGTGGATTCATTACCGGGCCAACGATGGCAAGAACTACAATTTCGCACCCGCTGAATCATCAGACTCCGGCGATTCATTCAATAAGGATGGTTTTTTTGGCATCCAAACGATGCAAACCAAGGATGGCGTAAAATATCTGTTGGATGGACAGGTTGTTGGATGTAACACCTGCATCGGCTATTACATCCAGTTAGTGCATTTTAATAAGGGCAAGCCCGTATTTGATTTTTCGTATTCGTTAGGTACCCGTAACAACTATGACGATAACGGTGCGATAAGTTATGACCCAGATAAAAAGATTATTGAGGTAGAAAATACACCCTTTGAAGCCGACCTGGCACAATGCGATTGCAAAACCGATGCCCAACGCAATTATTCAAGTTCGTATCACGAAGAGGCCGACAATGCGTTAGCAGGCACTGATGATGACATCAGGCGGGGCAAATCGCTCAGATGCCTGTTCAGATTTAACGGCCATACCTTTGTGCTCGACAAAAAACGCAGCCGCTTACCCATAGTGCGGGATGAGGAATAAGCTTGTGTTTGACAGTGAGGTTGGTGATAATACCATAGTTGTTAGGAAGAATGATATACCTCACGCAGTTTTCCTGAATTGAGTTCAACATCCCACGGCGCATATTCACTCCATAAATCTTCCCGACACCTATAATAACGCCAACCTCAGTTTGAAACAACAATTATTGCCTATGCTTACCACAGCCGCCGAAACCATTTACTTATTCTCTGGCGCAAGGTTGGAGACGGTGCCAGGGTGATGAAGTCTTTCCATTCCTGAATCAGCGCTTTAAAATCATCCATGTGAACCGTAGCATAGTTATCCAGCAAAAAGTATGGCTTGTTAAATTCAATTACAATGATTTCTGTTGCATCAGTAAAGATGAAGTCAGGGTCGTAAGGTAAATTATTTTGAATTAAAGTGATTTCGTTAATGAAGTGGTCTGCCTCAAATACGTCCAGCAGATTGAGGAAAAAAAAGCAGCCATAAGGATTATAGTCTTCAACGGATTGGCATGTAAAATAAATTCGGCCATCTTTAGGGTCTTTTGTCTTGCCAAACTCCAGTTTAAACTCTTCTCTTTTGGTCATGTTTGATATGCTTAGTGATGGTTGTTGTGGTCGCCAAGCACTTTCCGATGAATGCTCGTTAGCGAGAGGTTGGTAACAACACCAACCTCAGCCTGCAAATTTAATTTAGCCGACGTTAGCGGTACAAAATTAAGGCAATTGTGTCATCGTATCACCCATTTAAAGCGGCAAAAAGTGGACAAATTGTGGTATATACTGCGTAATTCAAAATTTATCGCTCCATCCGCAGCCAGCTACATTTTGTTGATTTATCTTGCCTAATAAATCAATACTCAAAATACATCCCATCATTTTAACCCAAAGGCAATGAAATATGCCCGGATTTTAAACGTTTTAGTTGTAAATGATGCGATGATAAGATCTGTACTTACGCTTGTGTTTGCTGTGGTGATGATGATTACAGGCACGAGTTGCCATAAAGAAGACGGCCGTAAAGTGGAGCCCGAAGTGGCATTGCCCGTTGGTAATAAGCTGATTATAGGCGAATGGAAACATCAGCAAACCCAACTCAGCGCTTATGATGCCACTACGGGCGCTGCCAAAAGTACCCAGGACTACGACTTACCCCAAATCAACACTGTTGAGTTTACTGTAGACGGAAAATATCTCCTTAACCACACCAACAGCGGCACGTACGGCATCAATGCAGCCGGAACCTTGCTGACTATTAAAGATGCTTACGGTAAGACCAGTACCTCAGATGTCAAAACCTTGACTGAACAACAATTAATTATGTATACGACCGAAGTATCCGAAAATACGCGGCTGGTATTGGTGTTGTCTTTTGTTAAATAAGCGTTTTGGTATATTTAAGTGTATTTTTAAAGCAGTCTATAAGCATATATTGGTTACGGGGGTATTCAGCCTATAATTGGTGTGGTCATCAATTATCTTCAAATCATCGCTTGTTTCGATATTATGTCCTGCTGGCGTGAGGTTGGTGACAACACCAGCCTCAGGCTGCAAACAGTTACTTCTTCTCACAGACTAACGGACTCTGACCTCTTCAGGACTCATCGACTCGACCGACTCCCGGACTAACTGACTTGTCGACTCAACGCTGTGTTTTTAACCAAGCCTGGTAAGCGGCTTTGCCGGCTTCAAACTCGGCCGGGGTGGCGTAAAAATGATGCGATTTGTCGTTTTTAGAAACGTCTAACACGTAATACAAATAGTTGGTGCTGGCCGGTTGAAGCGCGGCTTTGAGCGAGCTGGCCGATACCGACGAGATGGGGCCCGGCGGCAAACCAATAATCTTACGGGTATTGTAGGGCGAGTCAGAGTCTAAATCGCTGCGGTTGATGACCCCGTCCCAGCGGTTCTCCATCTTGGCAATGTACACAGCAGTTTGGTCGATGCCCAGCGGCATCCCCTTTTTAATGCGGTTATAAATTACCGAGGCTACCACCGGGCGCTCGTTGTCCAGGCGCGATTCGGTTTCAACCAGCGATGCAATGGTGATAATTTTGTGCGGCGTTAGGTTTTGCTGGGCAGCCCGGGCGGCATAGCCCGAGTTCCACACCTTTTTAAACTCATCAACCATGGTTTTGATGATGGCCTGCGTGCTTACCGAACGCGGAAAGCTGTAGGTGTTGGGGTACATGTAGCCTTCCAGATTTTTGGCATCAGGGTCAATGTCCTTAATCATCGAAATATCGTCCATCAGCTTCAGGATAGCCTCTTGGCCCTGGGGCTGGTTTTGCGGAAACTGCTCGGCTATGCGCTTGGCAATATCAAAGCGGGTAAAGCCCTCGGGTATGGTGAGGTTTACGGTGCGCAGTTTGCCTTTTTTAAGCTCGTCTAACACTTCC
>CAXYKR010000079.1:0-3397 GCA_964277815.1 uncultured Mucilaginibacter sp.
AGCCAAGCACAATAATGCTTACCAGTACAATATTATTACGCTGCTGATAACTAAAAACGGGCATGGCTTGAGGTAGAACTTTTAGATAAACAAAAAAGCGCCGTAATGTTCAGCGCTTTTTTGTTTAAACTTTATTGGGGCTTATTTTAAATACCATGCACCAAGCTGTTAATTTTTGCGCAGCTCATGGTAATGGTATCCATATAAAACAATGCATCGTCGGATGGATGCTCAATCTCGTACCGCAATTGCTCTAAGGCCAGATTAATGTTAGAAAGCTGGTTTTTAACATCGTGTTTAAAATTGCGCAACTGCTCTTCGGTAATTTGTTTTTGTGGATCCTGCCCGTTCATTTACTTATTTAAGTTTATAGCCCTCATTTTATTATACAGCGTCTTGCGGTCTATCTTTAAGATCTCGGCTGCTTTAGTTTTGTTGAAATTTACCTGACGTAAAACTTGTAAAATTGTTTCATACTCCGCTTCTAAAGCCGCGTTTTTTAAGTCGGGCCTTACTTCTTTAACTTCGGGTGTAATTGAGCCGTTGCCTGTAGTTAAAGGAGCATCGTGATGGTGCACTCTATCAAAGGCAAGCATCTCTAATGGCAGTGCTTTCATCTGCACCTCATCGCCTTCGGTAAGCAGGGTAGCGCGCCTAACCACGTTTTTTAACTCGCGGATGTTGCCTTGCCAGCGGTATGTTCTGAAACACTCAATCACCTCGGGCGAAAAGGCAACTACATTACGGTTAAGTTCCTGGTTGGCGCTTTTTAAAAAGTGAGTGGCCAGTTGTATCACATCGTTATCGCGCTCGCGCAATGGCGGCATATGAATGCTGAACTCATTAAAGCGGTGGTACAAGTCTTCCCGGAAACGGCCTTTGTTAATAGCATCCTGCAGGTTTTCGTTGGTGGCCACAATAATGCGTACATCCAGGTCAATCTCTTTGGTGGAGCCAATCCGTTTAACTTTACGTTCCTGTACGGTACGCAACAGTGCCGCCTGAATGTCGTAGGATAAATTGCCTACCTCATCCAAAAATAAGGTGCCACCGTTGGCCATTTCGAAGTGGCCTATTTTAGTGTATAATGCACCAGTAAATGAGCCTTTTTCATGACCAAAAAATTCGCTTTGCGCCAGTTCTTTGGTCAGCGAGCCACAGTCCATCGCTACAAAAGGCTGGTCGCGGCGTGGGCTGTTTTGGTGGATACTTTTAGCTACCGATTCTTTGCCGGTACCGCTCTCGCCCATAATAATTACGCTGTAATTGGTTGGGGCCACCAGTTCAATTTGCCGTAGCAGTTCTTTTGATGCTGCGCTACTACCGGTGACAAACTCGTTTGATAGGGTAGTTGGCTTACTTTTATCTTTGCCCGGTTTCTGAGCGTTTGCACCCGAAGCTGCCTGGGTTTCGGGCTCGGCCGAATTGAGCAGCGCGTGGTGAGTTTCGATAGCCTTATTAATGGTCGTTAATATCTCATCAGGGTACAGGGGCTTGGTGATGTAATCATAGGCACCCATTTTGATAAGTTCTACAGCCATTTTAATATCAGAGTAGCCGGTGATGATAATAACTCCGGTTTCAGGATATTGCGCTTTAATAATCTTGAGCATCTCGCGGCCGTCGGTATCTTCCAAACGGTAGTCGCATAGTACCAGATTATAATTATTGGTTTTTAAGTGTTCTAACCCTATACTTCCGCTTGATGCGGTATGCACCTCAAAACCGTTGCGTGTCAAAAACTTCGACAACAACAGCGCGGTGTTTACTTCGTCATCAATGATTAGAATTCTATTCATACAAACAATATTTTCTAATGCCCATTGGTATTTGGGCAATGTTATCTACAAAAATGGGAAAATTTGCAACAATTTAATAATACTTGTTGAGGTATCAAGCCCATAATCACATATTTATATAATCTTAATATTTCTTAACAAATTCTATGATACTGTTATCGGCATACGTAATACGTTACTAACAAGTGTTTAAAAGCATCAAATTTTGCTACTTTTGTTTAGTTACTATTCTTATGAGCGAAGAGAGATCACTGAATTTTATAGAAGAAATTGTTGAAGACGATTTAAAGTCCGGCAAAAATAATGGCCGTATACATACCCGTTTCCCGCCCGAGCCAAACGGTTACCTGCATATCGGGCACGCAAAATCTATTTGTTTAAATTTTGGACTGGCTAAGCGTTACAATGGTCAAACCAACCTGCGTTTTGACGATACCAACCCGGTTACTGAAGATACTGAATATGTAGAAAGCATTAAGGCTGACGTGCGCTGGTTAGGTTTTGAATGGGCCAACGAACTTTACGCTTCTGATTATTTTGATATTTTGTACGCCTTTGCCTTGAATCTGATAAAACAAGGTTTGGCTTATGTAGACGACAGTACGCCCGAAGAAATTGCCGCGCAAAAAGGTACGCCTACCGAACCTGGCGTAGCTAACCAGTACCGCAGCCGCACCATCGAAGAAAACGTGCAGCTGTTTGAAGATATGAAAGCCGGTAAATACCCGGATGGCGCTAAAGTATTGCGTGCCAAGGTAGATATGGCATCGCCTAACATGCACATGCGCGACCCGATTATGTATCGCATTAAACATGCGCACCACCATCGTACCGGCGATAAATGGTGTATCTATCCAATGTATGATTTTGCTCACGGCCAGTCAGACGCTATTGAGGAAATTACCCATTCTATTTGTACGTTGGAGTTTATACCTCACCGCCCATTGTATGAGTGGTTTATTGATAAGCTGGAGATTTTCCCGTCAAAACAGTACGAATTTGCGCGTTTAAACCTTACCTATACGGTAATGAGCAAGCGCAAGCTACTGCAATTGGTAAACGAAGGCCATGTAGAAGACTGGGACGACCCGCGGATGCCAACCATTAGCGGTTTGCGTCGCCGCGGTTATACGCCGGCATCTGTACGTGAATTTTGTGAACGTATTGGGGTAGCCAAACGCGAAAACCTTATTGACGTAGGCTTGCTCGAATTTTGTATCCGCGAGGATTTAAATAAAACAGCCTGGCGCCGTATGGCCGTGTTAGACCCGATTAAACTGGTAATTACCAACTACCCGGCCGGGCAAACCGAAACCCTGCACGGCGAAAACAACCCGGAGGTAGAAGGTGGTGAAGGCGGACGTGATATTCCATTCAGTAGCGAATTGTACATTGAGCGCGAAGACTTTATGGAAGTAGCGCCCAAGAAGTTCTTCAGGCTGGCACCTGGCTTAATGGTGAGGTTAAAGCACGCCTATATTGTGAAATGCGAAGACTTTGTAAAGGATGCTGACGGCAACGTAACCGAGGTGCATTGTACTTATATCCCCGAATCAAAATCAGGTCAGGATACCAGCGGAATCAACGTTAAAGGTACC
>CAXYKR010000080.1:0-22188 GCA_964277815.1 uncultured Mucilaginibacter sp.
CTGCAAAACACACTTTAAATAACTACTTTTGACAACGCTTCTACAGCGTTCGCTGCGCTCGTTCGCCAGCACTTTGGGTGGTCAATTTGCCACGGAATCACCTGGTCAACTTCTCCGTATTATACACACTAACTACCGCATTAAATTATCAATTCCAAGGTTTAAGACAAACAAATTTAAAGACTGCTCCTGCCACTTCAGGAACGTTGCAAACACCATTTATATAAATTGTAGTTGATTACAAAAAACCCGAAAGCACTCTTACTTATTATTTATAATTTGTAAATTGCATCATCAGATTGATATAATTTAATATGATTTGAGCGGGTCTTTAACGAGACCTATATTTAAAAAACCGCGTTATAGTGATGTTAGGAGCATTATTCGAACCAAGTTCGAATCCCTCCCTCTCCGCCAGTAAGATATCAAACCCAAAGCGCTGTAATTTTTAATTACGGCGCTTTGGGTTTTGAGCAACCAGTTGTGTAAACCACAAGAATATTCATCCAATGATCATCCAAAAGCTGAGTAAGAAAGTCTATAATAAATACTATTAATTTATTGTAGAGCAGTACAAGTTAGTAATGAAGCAGCTTAACTGACGAATTACTTCTATTGAAATTTTCTTGAAAAGTTAGTTTAAAAATGCATTCAAGAAATCCTTCTTGATGTCACATATTATCCTTCGCTTAAAATTTTACTTAGGGCCGATTACGAAAGTAGCCGGGCTTGTTAATTTACCTACTCAGATATCTTTTTATCTGTCATAGCACTATCTCAGTGCTGATACAACATGTACCTCAACGTTTATTGGAAAGATTTCTTCCATAATACACATCAGCCGGAATGTGATGACCGATGTAAACTTTACTCAATATAGCGTAAAGGGCCGGGTCATAAGCTTTCAAATCGTCAGGGCTTTGTACGCGAGTGTTGCCGTCATAAAACTCATAGTTAGACCAAAACCACCATTGTGTACCTTCGGCCCAATACTCATGTATGGTATTGATAGCGTACTGGTTTTTGTATAAACCTTTAGCCTTTGCGTTCGTGTAAGCTACTTCAAGTTCTTTAATAAGCTGCGGGTCGCATTTTGTAAGCGCTACCATTACATTGTGGCTCCACTCGTGCACCATAATATTCTCGCCAAAATACTTGGTTCCGGGTATGCCCAACAGATTCTCCTCGGCACACGAAGTTTCGTTGCCACCCATGCCCCTGGCCCTGTTATTCCAATACTGCTTATCAGTCATGGAGGCTATACCACCGGGCTTGTCGTAGTTTTCGCGTTCGCTTGGCGTTAACCTGGGGTCGCTCTTTTCAGGTTTTTTCCAATCGCGATAGCCTGGCAGGTCAGTTTGCATTTCGCTGTAAGCCATAATGGCTAATTCTGCTTTTGATTTCAGCATCTCCTGGCGCGCGTCGGGGCGCTTCATCAGCATATAGTTAATAATATCTCGTGCTATTAATACGGCGGCATCATTCACTTTTCCGGAAGCTAATACCGGTATACCTCCCGCATCAGCAAACTTTTTGTAAAAAGTATCTGCATGGAGCGTTTTGGGTGGGGCGGTTACCATCACCGATTCATAACTGGGAACCAATGGCGTAGTGCTTTGAGGGCTTTGCGCAAAGCTATCCTGGCAGCAAAACAGACCGGTAACAGAGAGTGTAACGCTTGTAATTTTCCATAACGAGATGGTATATTTCATGATGATCAGGGCTTATAAAGCTTCAAGTTAAGCAAATAGCTAATGTATAAACAGCTTAATTTAAAAGTGGTTAAGATATGATAGTTTATGGCAAAATTCGGGTAAGCAGAAGCTGAGTTCAACTACGCAGACACGAGCTCAATTTTTTTTATAGTATACCGATAAAAGTGCTTTTATTCTCCCCCTTAAGCACTCGCTTCAAATTTGTTCAAAAATCCCCTCTACAAAATATTCAATCTGATGAAAATCAGGCTCGTCGCTTTTTACTTCGTTCCAGGCCATGTAATGGCGATTGCGCAAATCATCGCCGCATTTAAAAAAATTAAGCCGTACAGGACTGTTGGTAATTGCAGTTTTATCGTGATGTATAAAAACTGCAAAAGGTATTTTGAGCGTTAGTTGCCAGGCGTGCATGTGGCTGCTGTCCCATACTTCTGTATGACTACTAATCTCCCCCAATATTATCGGTGAAATAAATTCACGGTTACTCTTGGTGCTGCCGGTTTGCCCCAGGCACGTGCCTAATGCATTAAATTCTAAATTGTAATAAGCCTCTTCATTAGCAATGGCTATAAAAACCTCCACGCAACTATCGCGGTAAACCGGGTCGTTTATATTTTTATATAGAGGTTTGTTTTCTGGTTCGGTAACGTTGAATTTGATAAATAATGCCTCTTTGGTATAGGCCAGTGTAAAACTTACCTCGGGCACAATAGCTGGCTTTTCCCAAAGCACATATTCAATCTGCTGCTTTTCCAATTTATCTAACAAAACCCAAGCTTTTTCAGGAGGTAAATCTTCAACAAGTGTTAATAACGGGATACTGATTTTATTTTTATGCTGATTATTTGCGGTGATGTCGTCTTCTATGTTTCAGTTATTATATTAATCATTTTTCTAAACATATCAGCTACGTTAAATTGCGAAATATACTATGACAGGTAAAGCTAATTACCTGACGACACAAAGTTAAAATACCTCATTGCTGATTTTTACACAAACGTTTGCGTAATATTCAAATACAGTAAATTGGCTAACAAACCTCATATTGTGCTACCGATTAATACAGTTGTAAAGGCCTGTTTTATTTGCCATTAAACATTAATACTACATGAACAGAAGAGAGTTTATCCACACCGGGGCGGTAGCATCGGGCATTGCCATTTTACCTTCGGGTTCTATTTTTGCAGCCTCGGCAACCAAAGTAAGGTTGGGCTATATTGGGGTGGGCGCACGTGGCATGAGCCACATTAGCGAAGGTTTGCTGCGCGATGATGTGGAGATTGTAGCCATTTGCGATACGCAGGAAAGCTCCCTGAAAATATGCCGCGAGGCCATTGCCAAAGCCGGAAAACCGGCGGCTAAAGAATATACTGGCGGCACTGACGCTTACAAGCGTTTGTTGGATAGAAAAGATATTGATGCTGTCATCATTGCTACGCCTTGGCAGTTCCACCACGCCCAGTCCATCGATGCCATGAAAGCCGGCAAATATGTAGGTTGCGAGGTAATAGCCGGATTAACCGTTAAGGAACACTGGGACATTGTAAACACCTCAGAGCAAACCGGGGTGCCTTATATGACACTCGAAAACGTTTGCTACCGTCGGGATGTGATGGCGGTACTAAACATGACCCGGCAGGGCCTGTTTGGCGAGTTGGTGCATGCCGAAGGCGGTTATCAGCATAACCTTCGCAATGTACTCTTTAACAACGGCAAGCAGTATTATGGCGGCGGCGTTGAGTATGGCCCCAAAGCCTTGAGCGAAGCTCAGTGGCGTACTCAGTTTAACATTGATACCGATGGCGACTTGTACCCTACCCATGGCGCCGGACCGGTAATTAATTATTTGAATATTAATGCCGGTAACCGTTTTACTAACCTGGTATCGTTCAGCTCAAAAGCCCGCGGACTTGCCGCCTACGTAGAAGAGCAGGCGCCCGGCAACGCCAATGCTAAAATCAATTACAAAAATGGTGACATTACCCAAACCATGCTCAACTGCGCTAACGGCGAAACGGTGATGTTAACACATGATACGCACTTGCCACGTCCCTATTCGTTAGGTTTCAGGGTACAAGGCACCAAAGGCATCTGGATGGATGTAAACAGGTCAATATACATCGAAGGGCAATCGAAAAATGATGCATGGGAACCGGTAAAAGAATGGTTTGCCAAATACGACCATCCGCTTTGGAAAAAATATGAGCAGGAAGCGTCGGGCGCGGGTCATGGCGGTATGGACTGGTTTGTGTTTAATGCTTTTGTACAAGCCGTAAAGCAGAAAAAGCAAACTCCTATTGACGTGTATGACTCGGCAACCATGAGCGTGATTGCACCACTGTCTACAAAGTCAATTGCCGAGGGCAACAAGCCACAGGAGTTCCCCGACTTTACACGCGGCAAATGGAAAAGCCGTAAAAACTCTTTTGCACTGGACGACAGCGGGTTTTAAAAAATCAGCCTGGTTGTTTATTTAATATCAAAGTTTGTTTGTTAGTAGTCCCAAACGCGACGTTTGGGATTTTTTATTTTAAAACTTTTATAGCTTTTTTCAAACTTGAGTCTTCAACTAATTGCGATTCAATCACCACCTTGTAAACGGCCCCGCTATCTGCCGGTTGCGTATTTTTGTTGTACAATAAATCTAAAAGAATGCCGGTAGCCTTTTGCCCCTGCACAAACGGGAACTGCTCAACCGAAGCTACAGGCCGGTGGTCCAGGTAACTGATGAGCGGCAGGTTAGCATAACTTATTAACTCGATATCGCGAACATCCTGGTTAAGCGCTTTAAGGGCAGTAACTACAAACAAAGCGATATAATCGTTAAATGTAACGATGGCTGTCACTTTGCGCTTGTTTGTAAGCAATTGCTGCAATGCTTTCCGGGTTCCGGTTTCAGACAAGTCGCAATTGACAATCATTGATGGGTCATACTTTAGCCGGTTTTTCGACATGGCTTCTATATATCCTTGCTTCCGGTCGTTGCTGGCCAGCATACTTTCCGGCCCGTTTATCATACCTATAGTCCGGTGCCCTTTTTTTAATAAATAGGTTACCGCCTCGGTAGTTCCGGTTTCAATATTACACGAGACCGTATGGAAACCCGGTACAGAGGGTATCCTATCAAAAAATACGACCGGGATATTAAACCGTTTGAGGTTTTCAAAATGCTCGAACGAACGGGTAGTTTTAGCCAGCGACACCAGTAAACCATCAACCCGGTGATTTTTCATTTTCTCTACCAAAGCCATTTCCTTCTCAGCATCATCGTGTGATTGCGCAATCAGTACCGTATAGTTTCTCTGGTAGGCCATTTCTTCAATGGCGCTCACTGCTACCGAAAAAAAGTGTTCGGATAGCTCAGGAAGAATAACACCTATAGTATTGGTTTTACCCTGTTGTAAAAAAACAGCAGTCAGGTTAGGCTCATAATTAAGCTCCTGAGCCAGCTTTTGCACCTTTAAACGTGTAGTTAAACCGATACCCGGATGGTTATGCAAGGCTCGTGATACCGTAGAAACCGACAATTTAAGCTGTTCGGCTATTTGCTTTATGGTTGGTGGTTTCGATATCATAGTGAAACGGTTTTAAATCGGGCACAACTTCATTAGCCGAATGCCTAAATATGCATGATGTTAGGCAACAAAGCAATACCTAAACATTTATCGACTTTAGTGAACACCTGTTATCATCAATAATCGGGTTTTAATTTTACGCAAACGTTTGTGTAAGCTTCCGCCTGTCTTATTCGTTACATTTATTGCTCAGAAACAGATATGATATGCTGCAAACCGTATTAACTCAATATGGATTAAATCCAACCGAATTTCAGATTATTCCCTTTGGCTCCGGGCTGATTAATCGCACCTGGAAAGTGAGTAACGAAATCAATTCATTTATCCTGCAGCAGATTAATACTCATGTTTTTTTAAAGCCCCATGATATTGCCCACAATTTACAGCTAATAGCAGCTTATTTACGCCAAACAGCGCCAGACTACCTTTTTGCCGCGCCCTTGGCCGCACAGGATAGGGAATATTTAATTGAATCAGAAGGCCAATTTTTCAGGCTGCTACCATTCATTGATAATTCTCATACGGTTAATTATCTTACCCAAAGCCATCAAGCTTATGAGGCTGCTTTGCAGTTTGGCAAACTTACCTCAGCGCTGAATAAGTTTGATGTAGTACAACTTAAACATCCGATAGTCGATTTTCATAAATTGAGCTCGAGGATTGCTCAATTTAAACAGGCCCTTGTTCATGCCGACAAGCAGCGCCTTTTGCAGGCTCAAAATGAGATTTTCAAAATCAATAATTACTCATCTATTGCAGACCAATATGAGCAGCTAAAAAAAAATCCGGCAGTAAAACTGAGGGTCATTCACCATGATACCAAAATCAATAACGTTTTATTTGATGAAGCCGGCAAAGGTCTGGCCGTGGTAGACCTGGACACCATGATGCCCGGCTACTTCATCAGTGACGTCGGCGACATGATGCGCACCTACCTGGCCCAGGCCAGTGAAGAAGAACAGGACTTAACAAAGATTACCATCAGATATGATTTCTTTGCTGCTATCTACGCCGGGTACATCGAAGCCATGGGTGAGCACTTAACACCAACAGAAAAAGACCTCTTCATCTATGCTGGCGAGTTTATGATTTATATGCAGGCCGTCCGTTTTTTAACCGACTTTTTAAATAACGATGTTTATTATCCGGTTACTTATCCCAACCATAATCTGATGCGGGCTCAAAATCAGTTAAAATTATTGGAAGAATACATTTCGGCCAAGCCCGACTTTGAACAAATCACTGCCGACTCCCGTAAATTATATGCATCAAATTGATGTTCAGCCGTTCGTTGTATACGTTAGCAGTAGATTTTTACTTCTTCGAAAAATGTATTTGAGTAAAAGTTATTATTTAAGCCGCACATCAATGACTGCTGCAAAGGCGTCTTGGCTAAATCATCTCCTTTGATAAAACCTAAAATTGCTTACTAATTTCAGGCTGTGGTCAGTTTGGAAGGAGATGTTGCTTTACTGGTATGATACTGCATTACTGTGCTCACCAGCAAACCCGAAAAAAACCAGTTGAGATAGGATACGTATGATGATGATTCAACTTCGGAGGTGAATAAAGATATCAGAATGCCTACTTTCATCAGCAATACGGTAAGGCATAGCTTTCGTTCTTTGCCTTTAAGCACTTTTAACCAGCCAATGCTCTTTTTGATGAACATGATGTAAATAGAGACGTACAGGAGTAAGGCAATAATCCCTACTTGTACCCCGATAATGATAAACTGGTTTTCGCCGCCTATCGTTTCGCCTATGGAACCGGCAACCCTGCCGGACGAACCTAAGCCTAAACCCAACGGATGGCTTACCATGGACATGATGCCGATTACCCATTGTATAACGTGCCCAGCGCTTGATGGGTCACTAAAATCGATGGTATTCATCAATGTTTCAGCTAACCCTTGTTTAGAGGTACTGATACCTAAAAACAAATAGGCTACGTAAAGCGCAACTATCAACACTACCGTATGCACGGCATACACAATTTTCTTCTTTTTAGTAACCACAGCATACACGTAAACCACCAGGCCGTAGCTGGCCAGCGGTGCCCTTGATATAGCAAATATAATAGCCAAAAGGGTAGCACCTATGGCCGCCATTCCCCACTCGTTAATCCGCAGGCGGTTACGGTCATCAGTAAATAAACCTAAAACAGTAGCTAAAGCAAAAACGGTTGCCGTGGCAAACTCAAGCGGACTGGTAAAAAAACTGGCATGCCGCGGCACACCGCCGTCCGACTCAAAAGTCCAGTTAAGACGAAAGTTGCCTTCAGGTTCGAAATTAAAAAAGTAGTAGCTGTAATCAGCATACCCGGTAAAGGTTTGCAGGTGCGCACCAACTACTAATTCACCTGTTAAAACGATGCCGGCAGCGATTGCCAACAGCATAATATAGTTAAAATATTTGCTGATGTAAACTTCCTTAATATCAGTTAAACGTGCTGTAAAATAAACCACCAAGTAAAATGAATGGCTCTTTAACGCTACCAATTTTTCGCCAAAAGACTGCGCCCCTATAGGGAAAACGGCATACGAACATAAGTAACCGAAATAAATTAATATCAAGTAATCTATCAGATGCAACCGCGGCCGACTCCTTAATTTCAGGAGGTTAGTGGTAAAAGCTAAAATAATCAGTAGCTCTTTGAATACCTGGAAGGCAGGAATAACCTTAGCCAGTCCTAACATAAAGGCTACGGACATGGCTGTATAGTAGAGCGATAAGCCGAAGATGATAAAGGTAAGTACACTTGCTGTTTTACCGCGCATCACATCTCTTAACGAGATAACGAAGGATGCCAGGTAAATGAGCAGGAAAACAAACATTTTCAAATATACATATTTTAGGAGAGCGCCTACATCCACAACCAGTTCCCGGAGGTACCGGTTATCTTATTTAAAACCAGCCGCGCCATTGACCATATCAAAAATAAGCTTGCCCATCCTGTTGATTAAAAACATTAATCACCATTGATGTTTAACATTATACACCGGCCAGGAGCCTTTAATTTCATGATTTTGTAGACGCAACTTCTGCAACAGTTATCAAATAATACCCGGTGTTTTAACAGAGACATTAAACATTTATAACTACCAAAATGAACAGACCAAAAGTAATTTGCCATATGTTAACCACTTTGGATGGCAAAATTATAACCGAGCATTGGCGCGATGAGCCTTGGGGAAAAGACTATGACGGCCTTTTTGAAAAATATCATGAAACGTTTGACAGCGAAGCCTGGATATTAGGCCGGGTGTCATTAGAAAAAGATTTTTCGGGTGGCGTACAGCCTGAGCCCATAGAGCCGGAGCATCCAATAAAACGCGAACCGTTTATCGGCGACCCTAATGCAAAATCGTTCGCCATTGCAGTAGACCGGCAAGGCAAATTGGGTTGGGATAGCAATGAGACCGGAGGCGACCATATTGTAGAACTGCTAACTGAAGAGGTAAGCGATGCCTACTTAAACTATCTGCAAAAACGTAAAATATCTTACCTGTTTGCCGGTAAACACGAACTCGATTTTAAGCTTGCGCTGGAGCAATTAGCCAAACTATTTCCTATTAAGACTTTGATGCTGGAAGGTGGAGGCCACCTAAACGGCTCTTTTTTAAACGAAGGGTTGATTGACGAGTTTAGTTTGTTACTCATCCCGGTTGCAGATGGCACTGCGCAAACCACCAGTGTATTTGAAGTAAGTAAGCATCTCACTAAAAATCCGCCATCGCTGTTTAAGTTGGAGGATGTAAAACAAGTAGAGGCTGGTACACTTTGGATGCGGTACCGTATTGAAAAACCAAGCAAGGAGAATGCTTAAAACAGAAAGCACTTTCAATACATATTGTCTCATTTATATATCATGAAAACATATAACTCTGAAGATTTGCAGGCCGAGGGCTATAAATCCGCCCCTGCCGAATATTTTACGGGCAAGGCCTGGCTCAAAAGCTATGTAGCACCCGACGAAAGCACAAATTGTATAGTGAGTGATGTACTATTTGAACCGGGCACCCGCAACAACTGGCATACTCACGGCAGCAACCAGATTTTGCTGATACGCGAAGGCGTTTGCTATTACCAGGAGGAGGGCAAACCCGTACAGCAATTTGCTGCAGGCAGCGCCATCAATATTTTACCGGGCATTAAGCACTGGCACGGCGCGTCTCCTGAAGAGGCGATGGTTCATACTGCTATCGGTATCAACACTGAAAAGGGCATAGTAAATTGGCTGGAACCGGTGACGGATGAGCAATACTCGGCGTAATAAATTAAACTACATAGCGAAGCCTGCAATTGTCTACGCAAGCTTCGCTATATAATAATATCGACCGCTGCCTAAAACATCGGCTGCAATCCCTCCCATTTCACCTTCCATGTGCCATCTTTCAGAAAACCGGGATTAGTGGTTTTGCATCCGTCCCATCCGGCGCACATGAGGGCGACAGCAGTTAGCAGGCCACCATTACCGGGCAGGTAAATACGTAGCCTGTCATCCTGGAAGTTGTGGCCATTGGGTAAGTAGGTGTTAGTTTTGATGGGCATAAATAAAGCATCAATGGCTTTGTCGGGCATACCTAAGCGGGTGGCGGCCATGGCTGTCATTGGGAAATCCCAGCCCCAGGTATCTTTCCAGTCCCATACTTTCCAAACCAAATCAAAGGTTTTTTTCATTACCGCTGTATCCAAACGCTGGTTGTAAGGCAGCATTCCGTAAGTAGCCAGTACCGAGGGGTGGTCGGTTAATAACTTGGGGTTGGTATAAGAGTCAGGGGCGCTTTCGGCAGCCAGGTAAACGCCATCTTTTTGCGGCAATACCGATAGCTTGCTCATCACTTCGGTGTACTTGGCATTGGGTTGCAGGCCAAGCCGTTTGCGCCACTCTTGTGCGGTTTGCAGCGCCCAGTACCAATATTGCAGCTCATAAGTGGGGTTAAAAGTATCTTCGGGCTTATAACGCTCTTGTGCCAAAATAATGCCCTTGCCTAGCAGGTAGCGGCTTTTTACTTTGTCGTAGTAAGCAAACGAAGCCACAAAATCGGCCGTGGCAAATACCAAGTCTTTATACCGGTTTAATACAGCTTTATCATGGTGTAAGCGGTAAACCGACTCAGCGAAGGTGATAAAGTGCGGCTGCTGCCATACCAGGAATGCCCCTACGGATGAGGGACTTTCGTTACCCTCAGGGTCGGTCATTTTTTGCCACCGAACGCCTTCGTATCCCTGGCGTTGGGCTATTTTACGGGCCATGCCCTCCACTTTAGGTTGATGATACCAGGCCATACTTTTTTCGAGTAAAGCCGGGCGTTGCCAAAGGGCATAGTGCAGGCTATGCCACCAGTGCATTTCTAAATGCGGCTTGCCATACCAGCTGTTGTAAACCAACCCGGTTTCTTGCGGCGGATAAGCACCCGCCGATTGTATGCGGGTAAGCCATTGTGATAAAATTACACGTCGCTCCAATTCTTGAGCACGCGGGTCTGTACTGCCCGAAAAATCTATCGCGCCGCCGCTCTGCCAAAACGCAGGCCAAGCCTTTTGATTGTTTAAGGCTGTTTCGGCAAAAGTGGGGGCCTTACTAATCGGCTTGATTGGGGCAAACACGCAGGTAAACGTTAGTTCGGGAGAGGTTTTGCCAGGCGTTAATACAAACTGGTGCCTGGCCGGACTTTCCAGCTTTGCACTACCCGACCAGTTAAACTGAGTAAAATATTGGTCGTCGTCTAACCGATGATTAATCAGAGCTTGGTTGTTGCTTTGCTGAATAATACCCGAGCTATGTTTTTCGGGATGTGCCCGGTTGGTGCCGTAGTCACCCCACTCGTTGGTTGGGAACGGGTAGCGCAGTTGTACTTTTAAACGCCCCTGCTGCAACAAGGCAGAGTTGACTTTTACGGCTATCTCATCCTGTTGCTGGTTTACGTAAGTGGTTACCTCTACTGGCACACCTTCTACCTCAAAGTGACTTTGCAGGGCGCCTGTCCACATATCCAGTTTCTGGCTAATGTTTTTGACATCTTTAATATCAGCCACTGCACCGTTTTTTTTGTAAATGACGAAGCCGAGATTACCCAATTGTAAGCGGTGGACATTTTGCCTGAACCAGTTAGAAGCATCGCGGTTGCGCTTGGGCTCGTTCCACTGCACCGAATACAGTTCCTGCCTGTCGTTAATTTGGTAAGGCTTCAGGGTTTCTTCAAACTTGTAACCCGCAGTATCTTTAAAGCTATGCCAGCCCCATTCAGATTGGGTACCCAGCGGAACGCCTTTTTCGTAATATTCCGGAAAAGTTTGCAAACCGGTAATATCTGCAGTAAAAGCAAATTTGCCATTGCCCAATGAGAGCGACGAAAGCGAATCGGTAGTGTGCAGCACCACATTGTGCCTTTGCACCAGCGCTTTGCGGTCTATTTTGGTTTGCGCCCAAACGGCAGGTGCCATCAGGCTGATGCCGGTAAGTATGTACAGTTTTTTAAACCAATGGCTCATAAATTATGGTTACGTTATCTTGAACAGAAATGAGGAAGCCGTCATATATTTACCGCCTTGCGATGCGGTAAACAGGTAGGTTGGCTTGCCGTTTTGAAATAAAAGTTGCGGCCGCTCAAAGCGCCCGTATTTTTTGAGGTACGATGGTGGCTCAGGTTGTTTAATGCCATAATGTGCGGCATTATAATACGCCACTTGCGGCTCATCCCAGCGAATGCCATTTTTCGACTGCATCAGCAAGCCGTACTCATGGTTAAATATACCCATATCGCGGGCCAGCATATTAATGCGACCATTATCTGCCCATACAAAGGCATCCTCTAATTGTGCATTGTTAGGCCGCGATGAAAAATCAATCACCGGGTTGCCTTTATATTTTACATATGGCCCTTCCAGCTTTTGCGATATGGCCAACCCATATTTGCGGTTACCTTTTACTACCGGGTCGGTCGAGTTTTCATACTCTGCCGTATTCCAGGATTTATAGTATAACCAGTACTCGCCGTTGTGTTTAATAAAGGCTGGGTTGGTGGTACAATGATCATCCCAAGCACCGGCAGGTCCAGCTTCAAGCAAGGTGGCGTCAGGACGTTTCCAAGGGCCGTCCAAGCTTGGGGCCGTGGCTAAGCCAATGCGCTTGGTGTTGGTTTTACCATTGGAATTGCCCATAAAAAACAGGCAGTACTGACCGTCAACATATTTAATAGAAGGGTTATGGCAAGTGGTTGCATCCCAATACCCCGGACCGCGCGGTGCCAAGATTACATCCGTAAACTTAAATTCTTCTTCGGGCCCATTGGCAACGGCATGGCAAATTTCTGAACCGTTAATCCATCCCCCCATTTTTTTACCGGCTACCCAGCGTGAAAAAAAGATATGTATTTTGCCGTCGGCCGCTTCGATGGGGCTATTACACCATACATAATAACCATCCATTTCCAGCCTGCGGCCAACCGGCTTTAGCTTTTTGGCAAAGTCAGATATCTTGCCCCCGTCGGGCCATAAACCGGCCTGCACTAATTGCGGCATAATTAACGCTGCAGAACTTAGCGCCAGCCTTTCAATAAAATCTCTTCGGTCCATATCGCTATATCAATACCAACGCTATTTAGTCAATCTAAAATACATGTAATAGACTATGCTTATAAACTTTGCAGGCACAATCAAATTTTAAGCAAAAGACGTCGCTTTGGGCGCCCTTTGCCTGTAATAGTATTTAGTATTTAGGATGCTGTTGCCCTTTTAATCCGGGGTTCACATCAATGATAGAAGTTGCGATTGGTAATATCTCCACCTTTTCGCGTTCCAGTCCGCGGAACAAGTTTGTAATTAAGGCATTGTTAGGTGCCAATGTACCTTGCGAGTTTAATATAGACGCATTATGCATCCGCAAAACCACATTACCTGCCTTGGCCATCGTGGTCGAATCGGCCGGGGTAAGGGTCTTGTAGCCGGTGAATGACACGGCTACCACGGGGTCCTGGAAGGATGTGGCAATAGTGCGTTTGTACACCCGGTAGCGGTCAATGTTAGCATAGGCACCAGTAACGCCGGCCATTTCGTTCAGGTTTTGTTTGGTTTTGGTAAGTGTTTCGTACAAAATACCCCAACGCTCCAAATCCGTACGGCGCAGAGATTCGAAACCAAACTCAAACTTACGCTCATTAATAATGGCATTGCGGAAGCCTTGATAATCGGACGGTGTAGTGCCGATTTTGGAGGCATCGCCGCCAAAGCCGCGTGTACGTACCTGCTCAAAGGCTGTCTTGGCCTCGCCGGTTGGTGCGTTGTTATATTCGTTTAAAGCCTCGGCGTACATTAATAAGATGTCAGAGTAGCGCAGTACCGGCCAGTCAATGTCGCGCTTGTTTACGGCTGTACCAGTATTAGGCCCCCAGTTTACCCTGAATTTACCGATGGTATTGCTCGAGTATGTATTCATGTCCCTTCCGTTATCCGCATTAATACCATAATTACAAATGGTTACGTCACGGCGTAAATCACCGGCGGCAAAATCGTACCAGTAAGTAGGCGTTACGGCCATAGCCGGCTGGCTTTTGCCAAACATACAACTGGCATGGGCAAAAATACCGTTGGTATAACCCGAGCTCGACTCGTTATTGTCCTGCCCCCATTGGCCGTATAACAGCAACGATTCGTTGTCATATTTACTGGTAATCAGGTTGCGGAATACCGTTTCAAAACTGGGTTGCAGACTATTTTCGCCTTTGTCTATCACTTGTTTACAAGCATCAGCCGCTATCTTATACAGCTCTTTAATGCGGTTGGCATCAGGGCGCTGTGCAATTTTAACAGAGCCCGGCGAAAACGTGGTTAAATCCCAACGCAGGGAGTAACCGGCGGCATATAAGGCTACACGGGCCAAGATGCCTAAAGCAGCCTGCTTGGTAAAACGCTCGTAAGTGGGCACCATGCCTGCACTTTTCCAGGGCAGTAAGCCTGCTGCGGTTTGCAGGTCTTTTACGCAGCCGTCATAAATTACATCGCGGCTAACGCGTGATGACGAAAATTGCCCGGTTTCGCCTACCGGCTCGGTGCTGTAAGGTACATCGCCAAAAAAGCGGATAAGGTTTAGATAATTCATGGCGCGGATGGCATAAGCTTCGCCCAATAACATGTTCCACTTAGGTTTTTGTGCATCGCTTACACTCATACCCTGCAAACCTTTAATGGCTACGTTGGCATACTCAATACCGGCATACATGGCCGTGAATGTAGAACTGGGCGATATAGAGGGCGTGTAAACGTAATTACCCACCTGGTTTTTACTGTTAGAGGTAGACTCGGTAGACATACACTCATCGGTACCCATACCCAGCTGGTAGTACAGCTCGCGGTTAAACGTTTGCGAATAACAGCCTACTACTACCATCTCGGCGCGGTCTACCGTTTCAAAAATATTTTGGCTGTCGTATTTGGTTACCGATGGCTGCTCCAGGAATTTTTTGCACGAATTGAGGGAAAGCGAAGTAAGCCCGACAGTGATTAACAAATATATCTTTTTCATGACTCAATTATTTTAAAATGAAACATTAACACCAAACACTACACTTTTAGAAACCGGGTAAGCCGAATCATCAATACCCTGCGTTAAGATGCTTGATGTGGCCGATACTGCCGGGTCGTAACCTTTGTATTTGCTGAAGGTGTGGATATTGTTCAGCGTACAATACAGGCGTGCCCGGGTCAGCCTTACCTTTTGCATCCACGATTTAGGAATACTGTAGCCCAGGGTAATGGTGTTTAAACGTAAATAAGAACCATCCTCTACGTAATAATCAAGGGCATCGCTGATGGCAATTTTATTGTCGCCATGCAGACTCCACAAAGCATTGGGGTCAAACTGCTGCGGATTCAACTGTGCCAGCCGGTTCAGGTTAAAGGTTTCCTTCCCGGTGTTGGGGTCAACCAGCGTATAGCGCGTATTCATCACCGTAAGCGTATTTTGGTTAGGCAGGTAAGGGCCTATAAAACGCTGTGTATTGGCGTTGAATACTTTGTTGCCTACGGCGAAGTTCATAAACACGGTAAAATCAAACCCTTTGTAGTTGAACGTATTGGTCATACCGCCCTGAAACTTGGGCTGTGCATTGCCGATAACTGTACGATCGTTGGTTGACCATACCGGATTGCCGTTGGCATCTTTTTCGCCGGCAGTGGTTTCATACTTTAAGTCGCCGGGTTTTAAGTTGGCTATGTTAGCCGACTTGGCACGAGGCACACCGGCTTTAAGGGTATAGGTTCCGTTAGCATTTTGGGTAAAATCATCAGTAGTATATACACCAGCATAACGGTAACCATAAATCTGTCCCAGTGGCTGTCCTACTTTAATCAAAAAATCTACCCGGCTGTTGTAATTACTGATGAAATAATCCTGATCGCTTTGGCCGTACAAGGCCAGCACTTTAGACCGGTTGAAAGCAATGTTAAAGTTGGTTTTCCACCTAAACTGTTTAGTCGCAATGTTATTGCTCCCCAGCACAAACTCGATACCACGGTTACGAATAGAGCCGATATTTTGGTACTGGCTGGTGTAACCGGCAGTAGGCGGAATAGCAGCCCTGATAAGTAAATCGCTCGACTCGTTGTTATATACATCGGCCGACAAGGTGAACCGCCCTTTCAGAAAATCAAGGTCTAAACCAACGTTGGTTGATTTGGTAGTTTCCCACTTGATGGCCGGGTTACCCACCGTAGAGCCGGGCACCAGGGTTTGGAAATTAGTTTTATTGATAGCATAGCTGTTGCCGCTATAGCCGGTAACATAAAAATAATCGTCGATGTTGTTGTTACCTGCCGTACCATAGCCTACACGTAGTTTCATGTCGCTAACCACGTTTTGATTTTTCATGAAACCCTCGTCTGATATACGCCAGGCACCGGCCACCGACGGGAAATAACCCCATTTATTTTCAGGACCGAATTTGCTCGAACCATCAGCACGTAAGGTAAAGTTCAGGATGTAACGGTCTTTAAAATTGTATGATGCCCTGCCGAAGAAAGAGCTTAACGAGCTTTTTGTTAAGTTAGAACCATAGGAGTTTTTAGTATTGCCGCTGGCCTGGCTCACGTTATTTAAACCAAAGTTATTAGCCGGAAACTGGTAATACGTATTATCCAGGTTAAGCGACTGCAGGTAATAAGCTTCCTGACCTAATAACAGGTTTACATTATGGCTTTGAAAGCTATGCCCCCAGTTTAAAGTATTGGTAATTTGCCACGAATACCGCTCGCTGTTATTACGTGAGCCATAAGGACCCAGATTATTTTGAGCCGTGCGGGTACGGCCGTCGTCAAAAGAATCTGAGCGGATTTGACGCCACAAGTAACTGCCAAACGTGTGGAATTTTAAATCTTTGGTGATACCAATATCTAAACCGGCGTTGCCTGTAAACTGGCGGTTATAGCTGGTTGCAGTTACGGCATCGTTAACGATGATGGGGTTATAAAGGTCGTACTGAGAATCGTACGCCAAAAAATCGTTACTAATGTCGCTGCTGATTAACTGTTGATTGGTGTAGCGTGTACCGCCGGTAGGTGGCTGCAGTAATGTTAATTTTAACGCGCCGCCTAAGGAGCCGCCACCGTTAACCCGGGTATCCTGATAATTGGTGTTAAAATCCATCACTACGTTTTTCATTACCTCGTGGTTGAGCTTTAACCTTATGCCGTTGCGCAGGTAATCGTGCTTGGCAAAAATGCCGTTCTGCCCTGTGTTGTTATAGCTGAGCAAAAACTTTGTTTTCTCCGAACCGCTGCTTACACTAATGTTATGATTCTGGCTCGAAGCGGTGCCACCAAATAATAAGTCCTGCCAGTCAATACCTTCGCGGTTGGCGTAATTGGAATTAATGTAATTGTAGGCGCCGGTATAAAAACCAGGGTCGGTTACATTACCGCCGAAGTATGAAGCCCAGGCCGACTCTTTACCGGCCAGTGTTTGCAGCTCATACTCGTACTTGGTATAATCGAGCACACCCATTACCGGCACTTTTTTACCTAAACGCTCAATACCGTAATAGCCGTTATAATTAACCTCGGTTTTGCCTTTACGGCCCGATTTGGTAGTAATCAAAATTACTCCGTTAGACCCACGGGCACCGTAGATGGATGTGGCCGAGGCATCTTTTAGTACATCGATGGTTAATATGTCGTTGATGTCTACCTCGCGCAAGGCATCCTCCATCTGGAAACCATCCACAATGTACAACGGCGCCGACCCTTGCGTAATGGTAGAAGCACCACGGATGACGATATTGCTTGGTGCGCCAGGTGCGCCGCTTTGGGTAACCACGCTAACCCCTGCCGCCTTACCGGTTAAGGCCTGCGCCGCGGTAGTTACCGGCGCCAGCTTGAGTTCGTCGCCGCTTACGGATGCTGATGCCCCGGTTACTTCTTTACGCTTAACGGTAGCATAACCAATGGCCACTACCTGGTCAAGCACGTTATCTGTAATTGCCATCTTTACATCAAGCACCAAACCGGCAGGCACCACACTTTCTACCGTTTTGTAACCGATAGAAGTAAATACCAGCGTAACCGGTCCGGTAGCGGGTACGTTGAGTTGATATTTTCCGTTTACATTGGTTTGGGTGCCTTGGCTACTGCCTTTTACCTGCACGGTAACACTGGCCAGCGGGTCATTGCTGCCGCTTTCGGTTACGGTACCCGTTACTGTTCTGTTTTGCGCAAAACTTGCGTTAAGCGCACACATCAACAGTGCAATCATTAATAGATAAATTTTCCTCATAGCTTGTTTATTGGTTTATAAATCGGGCTGACTTTGGTCAGGTATCAGCCTTTAAGATTTAGGTGTTTGTATTTTACTTTTGAGCAAGTCCGTTTACATACTCTTCCAGGTTAGAGTAACCGGCTTTGTTAATTATCTGCGCATCTTCTGCGTTATTGGCATTAAGGCGATGTGTTTGCTCCCAGGCATCAGGTATGCCGTCGCCGTCCTTGTCTGCATTAACGGACTTTTCCTGGGCGACATCAGGTTGTCCATTAACTTCAACCTCCGAGCGATAAATTTTTCCTTGCGTACCCAAACTGGTTACATAGGTTATCAGCCGCTGGTCAACGGCATCGCGGTATAAACTGGCTCCGGACTGGGCAAGCACCGTTTGATAAGCTTGCTCGGGCGTGCTGATTTTAGCATTGCTTTTGGTAAGCAAAGTTGGCTGTGTAAGCATTGAGGCGCCTTTGTCGGCAAAATCTCGCGTAGTTACCTCGCGGCCATTCAGTTTGCCATCTTTATCCATATCCACTTTGTTACCGCGCTGATAAACATGGTCGGTAGCGGTAAACATGGCCAAGAAGTTATCGGTAGAGTTGGGCCCGGCAATAAAGTAGTTGTTTACTATATCCTGGTAGTGATGCTCGGCCGAATGGCCGCCCACAAAGCCACTGCTGCCCCAGTTGTAAACCACATTGTTTACATACTCAATTTTGGCTTTGGCCTTAGGGTTACGGCTTTGGTTATCGGCCCACAAACAGTGATAAATCGTTACAAACTCGGGGCGTTCTATCAAAGCGCCAAAACATTGCGGGTCCAGGCTTTCGGCTATCAGGCAGTATTGTAAGGTAACATTGGTGCTGTGCTTGATGTGCAAATTATCCCATCGGCCCCATTCGATACTTACATGGTCGAGCATCAGTTTATCCAAACTATCGGCAATAACGGTACAACCGCCGCGCGGCATGTTAATACTGCCCCGAAAGCGCATATGGCGCACAATAGAGTTACCACTTAGCGAAATACTGTTACCATATACCGTAATACCCGGCGCAGGCGCCGTTTGACCGGCTACAGTAATATTGGCAGCGGCTTTAATTTTATCCGTTACTTTGATAACGCCTGCCACATCAAAAACAATGGTACGTTGAGGCTGACTCACCGCGTCCCGAAAAGAACCGGGACCGGCATCGTTTAAATTAGTGACATGGTAGGTACTGCCTCCACGCCCACCCGTGGCAAAGCGGCCAAAACCTTCCGCACCCGGAAAAGCCAGTTGCTGGGCAAACACGCCACCGGCAAATGACATCATTATTAAAAACAAAAAGCGCTTCATCAATCAAATATGGAATGGTTAAAAATTACTGTTGGCACTGGCAACCCAGCACCAACAGCCGATTAGATAAGGAAGAGATTTACAATATTTGATTTAGCAGCAAGGTTGCCTGGCAGCTTGATGGTAGTTAAAGCGCGTAAAATTGCGTAATAGCAAGTCCTCACTTATAGCAATGACTTGATACAAACTGCGTAAAAGTCTGATCATAATTTTTTGGTTTGATGATGCTTGAGACGGCAAGGCTACCTGTCAAAATGCATCAAAGTTTACAATTGGTTTATGAGGCAAACCTATATGAAAAATCATTCTTCGGCTTTCAAAAATTGACGAAATACTTTCTCTTTTTGACAAAAAAGTCTGTTCTTGGTATCGGGAAGGCGATTTACTGGCCGGAGGGATTAAAATGGACTAAGCCTTTTCGGGCCGACTGTTTTTGAGATAAGCGGATGGAGAGACTTGATATTTTTCTTTAAAACAAGTACTAAAATAAGCCAGGCTGTTGAAGCCGGCCAGGTAGCCAGCTTCGGATACGGTATGCTCGCCGGTATCTAACAACTGCTTGCTGCGCTTAAGCCTTAACTCGCGCACAAACTCTACAGGGCTTAAGCTCGACAGCCCTTTCAGCTTTTTATAAAAAGTAGTGCGCCCCATGCCCATGGCCGAAGCCACCTCATCAATATTAAAAGACTGGTCGCCCAACTTTTCTTCAACAATCCGGATTACTTCTTTTAAAAACTCTTGGTCTTTAGCGGTAGTTACGGGCACCGCATTTTCATCAATCTCGCTGGGGTCGGGCTGCCTGGCAGCACCCGCAAAACGTTCGAACAAACGCCGGCGCGAGGTAAGCAAGTTTTCAATGGATGCCATCAGCAGCTCGTTTTGAAAAGGCTTAGTGAGATAAACGTCTGCCCCATATTTTAGTCCGCGGATACGGCTTTCAACCGATGATTTTGCGGTTAACAGAATAACCGGAATGTGGCTAATGGCTGGGTCTTGCTTTACGGCATCCAGCAACTGAATACCGTCCATGTTCGGCATCACAATATCTGAGATAATCAAATCGGGCGATGCAGTTTGGGCCTGCTTGAGGCATTCGGCTCCATCGGCAGCTGTTAATACCTGGTAAAAGCTATTTAGCTTATTTTCCAAAAAGATGCGCAAATCAGGATTATCTTCAGCAATCAAAATTACGGCCGGATGCATATCGGTTCCAGAAATGCCCGGCAAAGCCGGTACTTGTCCTTCGTCCGAATGCCTAATTGCATTGATTGCGTCTGCCGGATGCCCGGTAGAACTCAGTTCGTCTTTATTAAAATGCTCATAGCCCGTCTGCAGTTGCAAAATAAAAGTGAGGCCGCCTGCCGGATTTAACTCTGCCCAAAGTTTGCCTTTATGACTTTGCGCCATACCCCGGGCTAACGCCAGGCCAATACCTGTACCTTTTAAATGCGGGTCTTTACTATGATGCTCTTCGTGGTAAATTTCAAAAATATCCTCTAAGTGTTCAGGCGCCACACCTGGGCCTTCGTCGGCAACTTTAATTTGTATCAATCCTTGTTCAAATAACTCATCCACACTCAAGACGATACAGCCTCCCTGCGGTGAGAATTTGAAAGCATTAGACAGCAGGTTGTATAAAATAATCTCAATTTTTTCGGCGTCTACCCAGGCCAAAATAGTTTGCCGGTTATTCTGTACCTGCAGGCTGATGTTTTTTTCTTCGGCCATGGCTGTAAAAAAGGCGGCCACCTCGCTGCTGAGTGCTACCAGTTCGGTTTCCAGAATTTCTACCGGCATTTTTCCGCTTTGTATTTTGCGGAAATCAAGCAGTTGGTTGGTAAACCTAATCATGCGGTTTACATTGCGGTTGATGATTTTAAAATACGCCTGCCCTTTTTCGGATAGCTTTTCAGTGTGCGCCAGTTCCTCCAGCGGACTGGCAATAAGCGTAAGTGGCGTGCGTAATTCGTGCGATATATTGGTGAAAAATGCCAGCTTTACTTCGGTTAATTTTTGCTCTACAATTACCTTATTACGCAACTTAATCATGGTTATGATAATATTGCGCGCCAGCAGTACTGCCAATACAGCCAGTAAAACATAAATGGCATAAGCCCACCAGGTTTGATAAAACGGCGGTTTAATGATGATATGTAATGATTTTGATGGCACATTGCTTAACACATCGGCATTAGTACCTTTTACATAAAAAGTATAATCACCTGGAGGTATATTAGTATAAACAGCCTTACGCAAATCATTTACCTGGTGCCATGACTGGTCGAAACCATCTAACTTGTAGCTATAGGCTACTTTGCTCAGGTTGCGATGGTCGAGTATGGTATAATCTATACTAATCACGTTCTGGTCGTGATTAAGCACAATTTCGGATGTTTCGTTGATGGTACGTTTTAACGGCGAACCTTTAGGCTCAGGTATAATATTTTTATAATACAGCTGCAGGTTGGTAAGCGCCATGTTAGCCGGTAATCGCTTATGTACAATATTTTGCGGATTGAACGAAATGTAACCGTTCAGGCATCCAAAATAAAGCACCCCCGTCTGGTCTGTAAAACAGGCGGCCTCCGAAAAGCCGGTTTTGGTAATGCCATTGAAAGGGTCATAACTGCGGATAGTCTGGTTACCAGCATCAATTTTACCTAAACCTCCGGCAGTAGCCAGCCAGATGTTGTTATGACGATCAACCGTCATGGCCAGCACCACGTCGTTAGGTAAACCGTCTACAGTAGTTAATGATTGGAAGCGAGTTTTATTTAAATCAGCACCTTGAGTAATTACCTTACTCACC
>CAXYKR010000081.1:0-7635 GCA_964277815.1 uncultured Mucilaginibacter sp.
CGAACAGCCGGTTTGCTACGAGTTTGGACTGCTTAAAGTACCGGTTATCTTGTTTACCGGCAAGCAAGACCATACCATTGTAGGCAAAGCTTTACTAAGCGAAGAAGAAAAAGCAAAATATGGTCAATATCAACTGCTAGGCCCGGCCACAGCTAAAAAAATCCCGAGTTGTAAATTGATAGAATTTGACAACTGCGGACACATCCCACATATTGAAATACCTGACGTGTTTTTGAAATCACTGCTATCAAACCTCTGACGATTCAATTAAAGATTTGATAGCAGATATTCTGAGAGAAACTTAGTTGTTATTCTTGAAAGCATTCCAGCCTTGAGCCTTAAGCTCATGTACCTGTCCGCTTTTTGAAATCAAATTACAGCCTGCTGACTGCTCTGTAATATAACCGATGATACTTACGTCCACATCGTGCTTAATTTTATCGTAGTCGGCTTGCTTAATGGTAAATAGCAACTCATAATCCTCACCGCCACTTAGTGCACACACTGTAGGGTCCAGGTTAAATTCGCGTGCGGTTTCGTAAGTCATCGGGTCTATTGGAATTTTTTCTTCGTACAGCTGGCAACCTTTGTTACTTTGCGAACAGATATGTAAAATCTCAGAGGCTAAACCGTCAGATACATCAATCATAGCCGTAGGCTTCACTTTCAAATCGCGCAATAGCTGGATGATATCCTGACGAGCCTCGGGTTTCAGCTGGCGCTCAATGATGTAATCCTTACCTTCCAAATCAGGCTGAATTTTGGGATTTTCCAGGTAAACCAGTTTCTCACGTTCGAGTAACTGCAGGCCCGTGTAAGCGCCACCCAAATCGCCGGATACACAAAGCAAGTCGCCTTCCTGGGCGCCGTTACGGTACACAATTTCTTCTTCGTTGGCATAACCCAATACGGTTACACTAATTACTAGGCCCTGTTTGGACGACGTAGTATCACCACCAATAATGTCAACTTTATATTTTTCGCAAGCCAGGTAGATACCTTCGTACAAATCTTCAATAGCTTCGAGCGTGTACTTGCTCGACATACCGATGGATATGGTTACCTGCGTAGGTGTAGCATTCATGGCGCAGATATCGCTCAGGTTAACCTGCACGGCTTTGTAGCCCAAATGTTTTAGAGGCGTGTAAGCTAAATCAAAATGGATACCCTCCAGCAACATATCAGTAGATACCAATACTTTTTTACCAGTGTAATCTAACACGGCTGCGTCATCTCCTACCCCTTTTAAGGTACTTGCATGTACAAGCTTTATGTTTTTGGTTAAATGACTGATTAAACCAAATTCACCAAGTTCGTTCACATGGGTTTTATCTACATTATCAAACATATCCATAGCTGCCTGTTTTGAATTACAAAAATACGAAAGCTGTTTTAAACAACCGGGAGATAACCCATTTTGTGTGTAAGTCGCAAAATATGTTAGCAACCTACTAAAACCTGTTAATAAAAAAAGAGACCCGGTATCCGAATCTCCTTGATAAATATGTTTTGCTTACCAGCCTAAAAATTACAAGCCCAATTGCGCTGAAATGTCAAGCATACGTTCAATCGGCTTCACGGCTTTCTCAATAATATCGGCCGGTAAAGTAATTTCGGGCATCTCGTTTTTAAGGCACAAATAAAGCTTCTCCAGCGTGTTGCGTTTCATGTGAGGACAATCATTGCAGGCGCAGGTATTATTCGGTGGAGCGGGTATAAACGTCTTTTCCGGGTTATCTTTCTCCATCTGGTGAATAATGCCTGACTCGGTAGCCACAATAAATTCCTTTTCCGGGCTGTTGGTTGCATACTTTAAAATACCCGTGGTAGACCCAATGTAATCCGCCATCTGCAAAATATGTTCTTCACACTCCGGGTGAGCTAACAGTTTGGCGTTCGGATGGCGTTCTTTAAGTTTAGTAATTTTCTCACGGCTAAAAATTTCATGTACCATACAGGCACCATTCCACAACACCAGGTCGCGACCGGTTTTCTTAGCTACATAAGCACCCAGGTTACGGTCAGGTCCAAAGATGATTTTTTGGTCAGCAGGTAAGCTTTCCACAATCTGCACGGCATTGCTCGAGGTACAAACAATATCGCTCATGGCCTTCAGCTCGGCAGTACAGTTCACATAGGTAATCACCAAATGGTCGGGGTACGACTCTTTAAACTTTTTAAACAAGTGCGGTGGACAGCTGTCGGCCAGTGAGCAGCCAGCTTTCAGGTCGGGCAACAATACTTTCTTGGTAGGCGACAAAATCTTGGCAGTCTCGGCCATAAAGTGTACTCCGGCAAAAACGATAATATCGGCATCGGTTTTGGCCGCCTGTTGCGACAAGCCTAAACTATCGCCAATATAATCGGCTATATCCTGAATCTCGCCCTCCTGGTAGTAATGTGCCAGTATCACGGCGTTCTTTTGCTTCTTCAGCTTTTCTATTTCATCATACAGGTCAAGTGTCGGGTCTACTTCCTCTTCAACAAAACCTTTAATATTAATTTCTTCTAAAACGTCCATTGTCAACAGTACAATAAATACAATTAAATTATATAAATATATCTTCTTATTGTTTATTAGTGTGTTGGTAATGTTGGTAAATCAGTTGCCAAAATCTTTGTAAAAGCACTTATTCATCATGTTTCCACAGGTTGTTAACAATGGCAGCCAGATAAGTATCTGATTTACAATATTACCTCGTTTTCCACAGCTATGTTAATAAACAAAGGTGTGAATTAAATAGTTGTTTTCCGATTGTGAATTTCGACCGGAAATTGTCAGGTATCCAGCCGTTCTGTTGGGGATAAATAAAGTTTTTGACCGGGTTATCCACATCTCGAAAAGTTATTAGCATTTTCCTTACTCAAAATTAACATCTTTTAACGTGGTTATTCACACAAGTAGTACTTTTACACATCTTAGACGCTATTTATGATAAAAAATGTGGATTTCCTGGTGATAGGTTCGGGCATTGCCGGATTGAGTTTTGCACTTAAAGCTGCCAAACACGGTAAGGTTCTGATAGTTACCAAAGCAAGCGAGGACGAATCGAATACAAAGTATGCACAAGGCGGTGTGGCCGTAGTTGTGGATAACGTTGGCGACTCTTTTGAAAAACACATTGAAGACACCCTTATTGCCGGCGATGGCCTTTGCGACCCGGAAGTAGTAAGGATTGTAGTAGAGGAAGGCCCCGAGCGCATCCGCGAGATTATTGATTACGGTACCAACTTCGACAAAACCAACGATGGTATGTATGACCTGGCCAAAGAAGGTGGCCACTCTGAATACCGCGTACTGCATTATAAAGATATTACCGGTTTTGAAATGGAACGTGCGCTGCTGGAACAAATCCATCAGAACGAAAACATAGAAATACTGACTCATCACTTTGCCGTAGATTTGATTACCCAGCATCACCTGGGCGAGTTTGTAGATAAAAATTCTACCGACATAAAATGCTATGGTATTTATGCCTTTAATACCGAAACTAAGGTGGTTGACACCATTCGTGCCAAGGTAACCGTAATGGCATCGGGCGGTGCAGGTCATATTTATGCTACTACTACCAATCCGGTAATTGCTACCGGCGATGGTGTAGCGATGGTTTATCGTGCCAAGGGCAAGGTGCGCAACATGGAGTTTATCCAGTTCCACCCGACTGCTTTATATAATCCGGGCGAATATCCGTCCTTTTTAATATCTGAAGCGGTACGTGGTTTTGGCGGTGTATTAAAGCGCACCAACGGCGAGGAATTTATGCAGGAGTACGACCCGCGTAAATCATTAGCGCCGCGCGATATTGTAGCCCGTGCTATTGATGCCGAAATCAAAAAATCGGGTGAGGATTATGTTTACCTCGATGTAAGGCATAAAAGCAAAGCCGAAATTTTAAGCCATTTCCCTAACATTTATGCCAAGTGTCTGGATATAGGTATTGACATGACCCGTGATATGATTCCGGTATCGCCTGCCTGTCATTATATGTGTGGTGGCATCATGGTTGACCATTCGGGGCGTTCATCCATCAGCCAGTTATATGCCTGCGGCGAATGCTCTTCTACCGGTTTGCATGGTGCCAATCGTTTAGCTTCTAATTCATTGTTAGAAGCACTGGTATTTGCCCATCGCATTTATGAAGATGCCATTGCCCAATTTGATGGGTACACGGTACTAGATAACATCCCTGACTGGGACGAGAAGGGCGTACAGCTATCTAACGAAGATATCTTGGTGACCCATAACGTTCGCGAGATGCAAAAGCTGATGAACGATTATGTAGGCATCGTACGTTCGGATTTCAGGTTAGAACGGGCTATGAGGCGTTTGCGCTTATTGTACGAAGAAACCGAGGAGTTTTACAAGCGCACCAAGCTATCAGTAAAGTTGTGTGAGTTGCGTAACCTCATCCAAGTATCGTACATCGTGGTTAAATCGGCCATGGCACGTAAAGAAAGCCGTGGGTTGCATTATACAACAGATTACCCGCAGCATGCGGAGGAATTGCAGGATACAATATTTTAGAATATTGAGCGGAAAACGGGATTCGAACCCGCGGCCTTTAGTTTGGGAAACTAATGCTCTACCAACTGAGCTATTTCCGCTTTTAATAAACCAAATATATAAAAACATTTAAGCAGGCTTTACAACCGTTATTAATTTAATTGAGTAGTAGGCAGCGCTGCTTAAAACGGATAAAGAACTTTATGAAGATTATCACTTATAACGTTAATGGTATACGCTCTGCCATGAGCAAAAACTGGCTCTCGTGGCTGCAGGCTACTGATGCTGATGTGGTTTGTTTACAGGAGATTAAAGCTTCGCCCGATGTTTTAACAGATTTGATGCTGGTAGAGCAATTGGGCTATCAACACTACTGGTATCCGGCCGAAAAGAAGGGTTATAGCGGTACCGCCATTTTTACCAAACAAACACCTTTACATGTAGAGTATGGTTGCGGTATTGAAGATTTTGACCGTGAAGGCCGCAACATCCGGGTTGACTTTGAGGATATTTCGGTGATGAGCGTTTATTTCCCATCAGGGTCGAGCGGTGATGAACGACAGGCGTTTAAATACCGTTTCTTAGACGAGTTTGGGGCTTATTTAAATCAGTTGAAATGGGCTTATCCTAAACTGGTCGTATGCGGTGACTATAACATCTGCCACAAACCGATTGATATTCATAACCCTAAATCAAACGCTAATTCATCCGGGTTTTTACCAGCTGAACGTGCCTGGATGGATGAGTTTGTAGATTCGGGATTTATTGACACGTTCAGGTATTTAAACCCGGAACCGCATCAATATACCTGGTGGAGTTTTAGGGCTAATGCACGTGCTAAAAACTTAGGCTGGCGTATTGATTACAACATGGTAACTACCGAACTGAAAAGCGCCATTAAACGCGCTCAGATTTTACCTGAAGCCCGGCACTCCGACCACTGCCCGGTATTGCTGGAATTAGCTTTGTAAAGCTGATATAACAAACAAAAAGACTGATAGGAATGCCCTTTCGGTCTTTTTGTTTTAAAGCGTATTTTACTACTGTAGTTTAACCAGCTTTTCACCCTCTAGTACCGGGATAGCAGTGGTTAAATCAATCTGCTGGCAAAAGGCAATATCTTTTTCGATACCTAATTTTTTCAATCTTTCGCCATGCGAAGTCTTTTTCAAATAATCGCTGATGTCGTGCTTGCCTAACTGGAACAAATCGTTAGCAGCTATGGCAGGGTCGTCAAGCTTGTAACTTCCACCCTTTAACTGGTCAATCACGGCACCTGCAAAAAGGGTGTCTTCCAGGTTAAAGTTGTTTTTCCAGCCGGCGCATACCAGCAGGATATTATCATTTTGTGTTTTTAACCAGTTGCATAAAGCTGTTAGATTTAAAAAAGAGCCGATAACAATACGTTTAGCCTGGCGCGATAAATGCAGCGCGTGGGTACCGTTGGTGGTGGTGAGCACTACGGTTTTACCGGCCACTTTTTCGGGCGTGTAAGCAAAAGGCGAGTTACCAAAATCAAAGCCGGTAACTACTTCGCCGTTACGCTCGGCAGCCAGCAAATAATCCAATCCTTTTTCGCGGTAAGCTGCACATTCTTCTACTTCTGATACCGGAATAATGGCCTCTGCCCCATTCTCAATACCATAGCAAATAGATGATGTAGCCCTGAAAATATCAATGATAACTACAATGTAGTCTTCAACGCGATATAAAGGTAATAACGCCGGAGTAAGGCAAACTTCTAATGCCTTTACTTCATTTGGTGCAGCGTTAGTTTGATGTTCGTTAGTCAAAACAGTACAGAAAAAAGTATGAATAATTAAGCGTTTGCAGCAGGCTTGGTAGCAAATGGTAACTTAACCACTTTAGCTTTTACCTTGTTATCGCGGATTTTAATAAAAATCTCGCTGCCTTCTTTACTAAAGGCCTGGTTAACATAGCCCATACCTATCGCTTTTTGTAACGATGGCGACTGTGTACCTGAGGTTACACGGCCAATTACGTTACCGTCGGCATCAACAATTTCATAATCATGGCGCGGAATGCCACGCTCAATCATTTCAAAGCCAACTAATTTTTTGCTGATGCCTTGCTGCTTTTGCTGTTGCAAAGCTTCAGAATTGGTAAACGGTTTACTGAATTTAGTAATCCAGCCTAAACCAGCCTCTAACGGAGACGTCGTATCATCAATATCGTTACCGTACAAACAGAAACCCATCTCAAGGCGCAGCGTATCACGGGCACCTAAACCAATTGGTTTAATACCAAAAGGCTCGCCGGCTTTAAATACCGCTGCCCAGATTTCTTCGGCATGCTCATTATCAAAATAAATCTCAAAACCACCTGCACCGGTATAACCCGTTGCCGACACCAGCACATTATCTACACCGGCAAATTTTCCCTTTTTAAAGGTGTAATACTCCATCGAACCTAAGTCGATATCAGTAAGGCTTTGCAGAGCTTCAGTAGCTTTAGGGCCCTGAATGGCTAACAACGAGGTACGGTCAGAAATATCTTTCATTTCAACACCGTAAGTGTTGTACTTGCTAATCCAGTTCCAGTCTTTTTCAATGTTAGAGGCGTTTACCACCAGCATATAGGTTTTCTCGTCAATGCGGTAAACCAGTAAGTCGTCAACAATACCGCCCTGCTCGTTAGGCAGGCAGGAGTATTGCACCTTGCCATCGTATAATTTCGAAGCATCGTTGCTGGTAACCTGTTGTATCAGGTCAAGCGCTTTGTCCCCTTTCAAAATAAACTCGCCCATGTGGCTTACATCAAATACACCAACCGCTTTGCGTACGGTTTCATGTTCAGCGTTAATACCTGCATATTGTACAGGCATGTTGTAACCGGCAAAAGGCACCATTTTCGCACCTTCGCGAATGTGTATATCAGTTAAAGCGGTATTTTTCATCAAAGGTTATTTTCTGCCCGCAAAAGTAGCAAAAAATAAGGCGACTATCAGGCTAAAAGGGTGTGCTGATAAAAACTAACCAGGCGTTGGGTTATTTTATGGGTATCGTGCTGTTCTTCTACCAGTTTGCGGGCGTTTGAGCCAATGCGTTTACAATAGTTTTCGTCAGTTATACAACGTTTTATGGCACGGTGAAATTCCTGCGGGGTATTGG
>CAXYKR010000082.1:0-19879 GCA_964277815.1 uncultured Mucilaginibacter sp.
AAAGCCACCGTTGGGGGCAGTCAGTTCGCGCTGTATAAAGGCAATGGTTTCGGCAACGGTGTTTTTATATAATGGATCAGGGTTCCATACATAGGCTTCGGCGTATAAGCCAACCAACTGCGCATTGTCGTACAGCATTTTTTCAAAGTGCGGCACATGCCAGCGGCCATCTACTGAGTAGCGAGCAAACCCGCCACCCACATGGTCGTAAATGCCACCAAAGGCCATTTTATGCAGGGTAAGTTTGGTGAGAGACGCAATACCTTCGTCGTTAAACAAGTGCGCATACCGCATCAAAAATAACCAGTTATTAGGCATCGGGAATTTAGGCGCACGCCCGGTACCGCCCTCGGTGGCATCCAAATATTTTCGCCAGTTTCTAACGATGGTATGCAAATCATCAGGCGTGTAATCGGGCTGCTCGGTTACCAAATCAACCGATTCAAACTGCTGTACACCTTCGGTCAGGCGCACGGCGTAATCTACCGCTTCGTCGGGCCGGTTGGTGTAAAAATCGGCCAGGCTCATCAGTACGTTCATCCAGTCGTGCTTGGGGTAATAAGTGCCGCCGTAAATGGGGCGCTGGTCGGGCAGGCAAACGCAATTAAGCGGCCATCCGCCGCGGTTAGTCATCAACTGCACGGCGCTCATGTAAATCTGGTCAACGTCGGGGCGTTCTTCGCGGTCTACCTTAATACAAACAAAATGCTCGTTCATCAGAGCGGCCACCTGCTCGTCCTCAAAACTTTCATGCTCCATCACATGGCACCAATGGCAGGCCGAATAGCCGATACTCACAATAATCAGCTTGTTTTCGTCGCGGGCCTTTTGCAGCGCCTCGGGCCCCCAGGGGTACCAGTCGACAGGATTATTAGCATGTTGTAACAAATAGGGAGAAGATGATTGAGCGAGACGATTCATATCAGATGTTTAAGCAGATGACAGGGATGACGTTAAAGTATAGCTTGCCGCATTAATGGGCAAGCATAAAAATACCGTACTGCGGTTAAGGCAATACGGTAGTACAATGTTAAATAATATAAATTAATCTTCGTGCTGGTGTCCGTCATGCGAGGTGAAATCACCCTCTTTATTACCGGTTTTATTCTTGATGACGGTGCGCTCCTCGGCTGATGCCGCATGCTCGGTATGCTCTTTACCGCTGGTGCTTCGCGCCGTGATACCGCTGGTTACTTTAGCAGCCAAACTATCAGGCAGTACCCGGTTAAAAAAGTTATTTACTTTATTAATAATGCCCGGCTCTACTTTAGCATCACCCGCCTGTAAACTTTCGTAAGCCGCTGCGGCCACCTCTTCGGGCTTGTAAAAGGTCATCTTTTTATAGGCTACGGTATCGGTGGCTTTAGCCTTATGGAAGAAATCGGTATCGGTAGCATTGGGCAGCAAGGCTGTGAGTGATACATGGGTATCTTTTACCTCTTGTATCACCGCCTCAGTAAACGACAGCACAAAGGCTTTAGCAGCACCATAAACAGCCATTAAGGGTGTAGGTGTAACGGCCAGCGACGAGGCCACATTAAGTATTTTGCCCTCATTACGAGCTACCATCTCTTTCAAATAATATTTGGTGAGGCTTACCAGCGCAATAACGTCGAGGTGTATCAGGTCTATATCGCGGTCAAGGTCAGTTTCTGTAAAAGCACCGTACTCGGCCTGCCCTGCGTTGTTGATTAAAGCGTTAATAGTTAAACCCCATTGGGTGGTTTGCTCATGTATTTCTTTGGCCACGCCGGGTTTAAACAAATCTTTGGATATAGTTTTAACTTCTATATTATACTGCTCCTCAAACTCGCTGGCTACTTCTTCCAGGCGCTCATTACTCCGGCTCACCAGCACTAGGTTATAACCATCGCGGGCGAATAGTTTGGACAATTCGTAACCGATACCGCTGGTGCCGCCGGTAATCAGTGCATATTTTTGTGGTGTGCTCATCATTGTTCGTTTATGTATAACTGTAGAGATAACGGCTTTATTAACTATTGGTTTTTATTTTTAACCTTATGTGTTTTCAGAAAAGCCAAGCCGACTTTTAGCAACTTTACTATATTTAACCTCAAGCCTATTGATAATGACCGGCAAAGGAGAACTGAAAGATATTTACTTTAACAAAAAAAATGTTGACCTGAACGCCTACCCGTTCAACCTGCCGTTCTTCATCAATACTGACAGGCTCAGCATCAATCCGCAGGTAACCTATTTTGTAGGCGAAAAAGGTTCAGGCAAATCAACCTTATTGGAAGCTATTGCCGTAGCCTGCGGTTTCAACCCCGAAGGCGGTTCTGTTAATTTTAATTTTGGCACGCGCGAGTCGCACTCTCCAATGCACCGGCATATCACTCTGTCCAGAGGAACCCAACGCCATACGGACGACTACTTTTTGCGAAGCGAAAGCTTTTTTAACGTAGCCACCGAGATTGAAAGGCTGGATTATGATGAGGAGAAAGATGTAAGAACAACAGCCGTCATCAGTTCTTACGGCGGTGTATCATTGCATCAGCAATCGCACGGCGAATCCTTTTGGGCATTGTTCCATCACCGGTTTGGCGGTAACGGCCTGTATATTTTAGATGAGCCCGAGGCCGCGCTTTCGCCCGCAAAACAAATGGCTATGCTGCTGCGGATGCACGAACTGACCGGCGCAAGGTCGCAGTTTATCATTGCTACACACTCTCCTATTATATTGGCTTATCCTTTTGCTACTATTTACGAGTTTAGCGAGCAGGGCATCGCCAAGCGTAATTATGAACAAACCGAGCTTTATCAATCGTACCATAACTTTTTTCGCAACCCGCAACAGATGGTTAAAAAGCTGCTTGATTTGTAGATCATCATTCATCAAGTAAACTTTTGTTGTAGCTTTTAACGATTTGATTTGCTAACGATATTGGTATTATTATTTTCCCGCTTTCGCCCTAAAATTTTAATTTCGCGTTTTAAGAAAAGAGGAGAAGATTTTGGATTACTTACAGGGATTAAATCCGCAGCAAAGAGCTGCCGCAGAGCAAACAGAAGGCCCTGTGATGATTATAGCCGGTGCCGGGTCGGGCAAAACCAGGGTAATTACTTACCGGGTAGCCCACCTTATACACAAAGGCGTTGACCCATTTAACATACTGGTACTTACATTTACCAACAAGGCCGCCAAAGAGATGCGCGAACGTATCAGTAAAGTCGTAGGCGCCGAGGCTAAAAATATATGGATGGGTACCTTTCACTCGGTGTTCGCTAAAATACTGCGTGTGGAAGCCAGTAAACTGGGATATACCAGCAACTTTACCATTTACGATACAGACGACAGCAAAAGTGTGCTGCGTGCAGTGTTGAAGGAGATGAACCTGGACGACAAGCTGTACAACCCTAACTACGTGTACAACCGCATATCGGCGGCCAAAAACAATTTGGTATCGTGGCAGGAATATCAGCAGAATGACCAGATACAGGCCGACGATTTTTCGAACGGCCGGGGCCATTTGGGCAAAGTTTACGAGATGTATGCCACCCGCTGTTACCGTGCCGGCGCCATGGACTTTGACGATTTGCTGTTTAAAACCAACGAATTGCTAAAGAACTTCCCTGATGTGCTTTACAAGTACCAGAACAAGTTTAAGTACCTGATGGTGGACGAGTATCAGGATACCAACTTTTCGCAGTACCTGATTGTAAAAAAACTGGCAGCCATTAACGAAAACCTTTGTGTGGTAGGCGACGATGCCCAAAGTATTTACGCTTTCCGCGGAGCCAACATCCAGAATATTTTAAACTTTGAGAAGGATTATCCGGACCTGAAAGTATACAAGCTGGAACAGAACTACCGTTCTACCCAAAATATTGTAAATGTTGCCAACAGCATTATTTCCAATAACAAAGAGCAGCTAAAAAAGAACGTATTTTCGGAGAAGGACCACGGCGATAAAATCAAAGTTATCCGCGCGTTTAGCGATAATGAGGAGGGCAAAACCGTTGCCGAAACCATTATGCAGGAGCGTACCACCAGGGGCCTGAAATGGAACGACTTTGCCATCTTATACCGTACTAATGCCCAGTCGCGCTCAATGGAGGAGGCTTTGCGCAAGCTCAACATTCCGTATAAAATTTACGGAGGCCTTTCCTTCTACCAGCGTAAAGAGATTAAGGATTTGATTGCGTATTTCAGGCTTACTTTCAATCCTAATGACGAAGAAGCCTTAAAACGCGTGATTAATTACCCACGCCGTGGCATAGGCGATACAACCGTTGACCGTATCATACTAAGCGCAGGTCAGAATAATATATCCCTTTGGGAAGTCATCATCGATCCCAGCAAATATCTGGATGGCCGCAATGCCGGCAGTGTGGCCACGTTTTCGACCATGATTCAAAGCTTCCAAGTTCTGGCTAAAAACCAGTCGGCTTATGACGCGGCGCTGCATATTGCTCAGCATTCGGGTTTGCTGAAAGATTTGTACGAAGACAAATCGGTTGAGGGATTGAACCGTTACGAAAACATCCAGGAGTTGCTGAACGGTATCAAGGAGTTTTCGGAGCGTGAAGACATCGAAGACCGCGGCCTGGATGTATTTATGCAGGATGTGGCATTGCTGACTAACGACGACAATGACAAAAACCCAAATGCCGAGACAGTATCTCTAATGACTATCCACTCCTCTAAAGGATTGGAGTTTCCGCATGTGTTTGTGGTGGGTTTGGAAGAAAACCTGTTTCCGTCTCAGATGTCGCTCAACTCGCGCACTGATTTAGAAGAAGAGCGTCGTTTATTTTATGTAGCCGTTACTCGTGCCGAAAATAAGCTAACCATCAGCTATGCCACCTCAAGGTTTAAATTTGGTACGTTGATTAACTGCGAGCCGAGCCGCTTTTTAGACGAGATTGATGCGCAGTACCTGGAGCTCGATTTTAAAGCCAAATCGCAAACCGGCAATCCGTTTTTTGATGACGACCGTAAAGCCTGGAGCCGCAATACCGATACTTTCTCCAAGCCCAAAACACCGACCACTGTTAAAACTACTTCATTACTGGCTAAGGCACATGTGCCTACCGCCGGTTTCTCGCCATCAGATACCTCTAAACTGCAAGTCGGAATGGAGGTAGAACACGAACGTTTTGGTTTTGGCAAAGTGGTAAATCTGGAAGGAAATAAACCAGACGTTAAAGCCACTATATTCTTTAAAGAAATTGGCCAAAAGCAACTGCTCCTGAAATTTGCAAAACTGAGAATTGTAGAATCATAAGTTACAACATTTAATTAAATTAACTTATAAGCAACGCCATTCTATAAGGAATGGCGTTTTTGTTAAATAAAACTTATACTCATAATTAAAAAATTGAGTAATATAATTCCCATTTTGAGTAAAGTAAGTTCACGTTTTTTTACTCCTATTGAGGAATCAAATCCCCTCTTCTTAACTATAAGGTACAAAAAACCCTTATTTTGACGTTAAAAACGAAGTTTTACGTTGATGGCATATACTTTGAATTACAACAAGTAAGTTACACTCTTACACATACACATCAATTTAAAAATGAGCCCGTTAATCAACAACAAAGCCGTTAACTCAGTAGGAAACAATATTCGCACATTACGTCATCAGCGCGGCTGGAGCCAGGAGGATGTAGCCAACCGCTTAGGTATTTCTATCCCTGCATTTTCAAAGATTGAAACCGGTATTACCGATGTTAATCTTTCGCGTCTGGAGCAAATTGCTAATATTTATGAAATCACTGTTGTACAGCTGTTGGGCTTAGGACTTACTGAAAGCGAAAAGCAATACTCAAGCATGAGTGCTGCGCAGAAAAAATTAAATGCCCGCGAAGCAGAAATAGCCGAATTACAACGCAAAGTTATTGAGTTGTATGAGGAGTTGCACAACCGTAAAATGGTTGCCTCATCGTTGTAAACGGCACTGTTGTTTGCTATAACTTACACTTCTGTTTTAAAATTGGTATACCTTAAACCAGAAATTTGTGAGTTATAGCAAAGCTTTAAACGATAGGTTAATATAATTTATCACCAAACAACATTATCACTTTTTCAGGCCTTTTTGGCATCATCTACGCGCATTTGGAGTAATAATTGCAACAAATGGCTGCAAACAAGACGCTATCTACCATGACAAACTACCTGCTATCAACATCGACGGATAATGACCAAAAACTGGGCACCATCCACGATCCTGATACAAAGCTTAAAGTTAAGGTGATTGATTTAGTTAAATCTAAGTTCAGACCAAAAAAAGGTGAAATCAGGTTTTTCGTAACCGACGGCAATAAAAAACTGGCTTTCGAAACACAAGGTTACCAAAAGCATCGTAAACTGCTTATTTTGCAGATGGTAGCCTGGTACTGCATGTACTTAGGATTATTAGAAGCACAAATTCACTCTAATTTACCGTTACTTAAAATAGCATAATATACTATACCTGGCGCAGCGACTTATGATAAGTTGCTGCGTTCCGGGTTATGCAGCATATCGCTCATATCTAAAATCTTGTCGTCAATCTCCGACACGCATTTAATCATGAGTTGTATACATTCTTCCTGGCTCACTAATCCCTCCTGCTCTAAGTTCATCAACCCCTTTAAAGTAGCGATAGGCCCGCGCACCTGGTGCGATAAATGCGATGAGTAATCAGACAGCTTTTTATTCTTCAGCTGTAAATCCTTTGTCCGGTCATCTATAATTTCTTCCAGGTAATGGTTGATTTTGTCCAGATTATCCTTCTGCGTGGAGATTTCGGCGTTTAGTTCCGTTAGCATCTTATTAGTCTCGGCCTTGCGCTTAACGTTATTGATTAATAAGAATATGACGATGATTAGGCCAACTGCAAGCCCTATAGTGCCAATAAATTTATTGCGGTCATATTTCTGCCTAAGCAACATTGCATCTTTCTCCTGACTTAATTTATCTTTCCGGTAATTAGCCTGAGATAAAGTCAGCTCTGCAGAATTACGGGCACTGTATTGTATACTATCTATGCGGTAAATTTCCTGCAAGTGGCGAAGCGCCTTTTCAAAGTTTTTGCGTTTCAGCTCAAGCCGATAAGAATCCATGCGATAGAAATGCAGTATATTTTCATTTTTAATCAACTCGGCATAAGCTCTACCTTCTTCCAAACTTTTTTCGGCATCATCAAACTTGCCCTGATCGGTGTAGATGCCGGCAAGTGTCAGATTAATTTGAGCAATAGGTGCATTATAGTCATGCTCCTTAGCCAGCTTCAAAGCCTCGAAGAGATAGGTTTTTGCTTTGTCTAAATGTCCGGTAACCGATTCCACTACACCTAAATTTGCCAGCACTAATACTACAGACTCAGGGTCATCCAATTTGCGGATAATCTCGTAACTCTGGTGATAACTGGCAAATGACTTGGTATAGTTTTTCTTTAACTGGTATATGTTTCCATAATTAAGATAAATGGAGGCTAAAAGGTTTCCATCGTTTAAATGATGCTTTTCGTAGAGTTTTTTTGCCTCATCCAGGTATTCTATACATTTATCATAATCAAGGTTTTGATATAGCGAACTTATATTCATATAAATTCTCACTTCACCCAACACATTAGACATTTCTTTATACACATCCAGTGCCTGGAAATAACTATCGATAGCCTTATCAGAATGCCCTAAATACTTTTCGCCCAATCCCTTTAAGCGCATGGCATCAGCAATACCTTTACGATAATCAATCTTTTTAGCAATACCGAGCGCACGGTCTGCGTATTTAACTGTTTGCGATGCGTCAACCAAACGCATATCAAAGCCTCTTGCAATCAAATTTAAAACTTCAGTGGTGTCTTGTTTTTCACGGTAATCAAAAGCCAGTGCATGGTTAATTATGCACCAAATGCAAAGCACAAAACAGAATAAAAGTTTCTTCATTAAAATGAGACGAGGGTATTATGCATCAAATATTATAAATATAAAAAAGATTAGCTATCAAAACCGGCCAAAACTTTTTTTTATTTTTTTTTTGGCGTAAAAAAAACTTATTTATATTTGTAGTGTTACTTCATATAAGAAATATAAGATACTACAAAACAAAATATTATGAAAAAATTAATCTACATCGCAGCCCTTTTCATTTCATCAGGATTAATCACTTCTTGCACTAAAGAAAATGGTGTAAAACCTAACGTTACTAAAATATCAGATGCCGAAAGCGTAGACTTTGTAAGCACTGAACCTATTGGCAATGGCGATGGTGGCGTTGACCGCCCTAAAAAACCACATGCAAACTAATTACTGATTTACACTTACATGAAAGCGTTACTAACCTCGGTAGTTGTCTTAATGATAGGCAACGCTACGTTATCCAATAATGGCCGCATCTCTGCTACTAAGTCTGAGAGCAATCCACGGGTTAAAGTTTCGACTGCAAAGCTTAATGAGGCGAAGGCGTTTTTGAGTAAGGCAAATGTCAGACAGAATAAAGTTGACTTGGCAACCGCAGACGGTGGCATCTGAATAAATGATAGCAGTCATCGGTGAAAGGTTAACAGTACAAGTTAGATATCAACATAGGCAAAAAAATATTTGCCTTAATATTAAATATTTTTCCCTGCTTCCGTAAGGTAGCAGGGATTTTTTTTTCCACATTTTTAAGCTAGTTGCTTTGATGTACAGCGTTAAATAGAGAAGTATGAAAAACACCGTATTACATACAAGTTTAAAAGGCATATTAACCCACAGGATACCATATAAATACTCCGTACCCTGCGTATAAATTCTATATTTGCTTTTTTCAGTGAAGCATTATGCAAGAAATTAAACAGTATATTGAAGAACATAAAGAGCGTTTGTTAAACGAACTTTTTGAATTGCTGCGATTCCCATCCGTAAGCGCAGACCCAAAATATAAGGCTGATGTGTTGAAAACAGCTGAGTACACTGCCGATAAACTACGCGAGGCCGGTGCGGATAACGTAGAAGTTTGCCCAACGGCCGGCTACCCTATTGTATACGGTGAAAAAATTATCGATAGCACGAAACCGACCGTGCTGGTTTACGGCCACTACGACGTGCAACCACCCGACCCTTTAGAGCTATGGAAAACGCCGCCCTTTGAACCTACAGTTCGGGACGGTAAAATTTACGCCCGTGGCGCCTGTGACGATAAAGGCCAGTTTTATATGCATGTAAAAGCCTTTGAACTGATGATGCGTACCAACACCCTCCCCTGCAACATCAAGTTTATGATTGAGGGTGAGGAAGAGGTAGGCTCCAACAACCTCGGCATCTTTGTAAAAGAAAACAAAGAACGGTTAAAGGCTGACGTAGTGTTGATATCTGACACCTCGATGCTAAGCATGGAAACTCCGTCGCTCGAGACTGGCTTGCGCGGCCTGTCGTACCTCGAGGTAGAAGTGGTTGGCCCGAACCGCGATTTACACTCGGGCGTGTACGGTGGTGCCGTAGCTAACCCGGCTACCATTTTGGCTAAAATGATTGCCTCTCTGCACGACGAGAATAACCATATTACTATACCGGGCTTTTATGATGATGTGGCAGAGCTTTCGGCCGAGGAACGCCAGGCTTTAAATGCGGCACCTTACGATGAAGAGGCCTACAAAAAAGATTTAGACATTGCCGAAGTTTGGGGCGAAAAGGGTTACTCTACGTTAGAGCGTACAGGTACTCGCCCAACGCTTGAGGTAAACGGTATCTGGAGCGGTTACATTGGCGAGGGCGCCAAAACAGTGCTGCCATCAAAAGCTAATGCAAAAATATCTATGCGCTTGGTACCTAACCAAACTTCCGACAAAATTACCCGGCTGTTTACCGAGCATTTTACCCGCATTGCACCGCCTTATGTTAAAGTAAAGGTATCGCCTCATCATGGCGGAGAGCCGGTGGTAACACCCACCAATAGCGTGGCTTACCAGGCCGCTCAAAAAGCCATTACCGAAGCCTTTGGCGTAGCACCTATACCTACACGCGGTGGTGGCAGCATACCAATTGTGGCTTTGTTTGAGGCCGAACTGGGTATTAAAACCGTATTGATGGGTTTTGGATTAGACAGTGATGCTCTGCACTCTCCTAACGAGAAGTTTGATATTTTTAACTATTACAAAGGTATCGAAACCATCCCGTTGTTTTATAAGCACTACGCAGAGTTGAGCAAATAATTGCTTGTCGTCTTTCCATTATAAAAACGCCGTTCCGTTATTGCCGTTAATCTTTTATCAAGGTTAGTAGCGCCATGCGAAACGGCGTTTTTTATATCCGTAATTTTCATTGTAACTTGCCGGCCGTATGATGCAATGGGAAAAACTGATATCGGCAAAACGCTGGGGTGTTGATAACGCAGAAACACAGGACCACGACAAAGCACGGTCGCAGTTTCAAAAAGATTATGACCGGCTGATTTTCTCCTCCCCTTTCAGGCGCCTGCAAAATAAAACGCAGGTTTTCCCGCTGCCCGGCAGTGTGTTTGTTCACAACCGCCTTACCCATAGCCTCGAGGTAGCCAGCGTTGGCCGCTCATTGGGCACCATCTTTTATAATAACCTTAAAAAGCAGGAACCTGACGTGGATGCCCGCTTACCGCTCATCAGCGAGGTAGGTAATATGGTTGCCGCCGCTTGTCTGGCTCATGATATGGGCAACCCGGCCTTTGGTCACTCGGGCGAATCAGCCTTGTCGCGTTATTTTACCGATGGCGACGGTGCCCAGTACAGAAATCAGCTCACCGACGAGCAATGGCACGATTTAATACATTTTGAGGGTAATGCCAATGCCTTCCGTTTGCTTACTCATGCTTTTACCGGTAAGGGTAATGGCGCATTTGCCTTAACCTATACTACGCTGGCCTCTATTGTTAAATACCCGTGTGCCGCTATTGCCGGTCATGTTAAAGGTAATATCCACCAAAAAAAATACGGCTTTTTTCAGTCGGAGCAAAACAGCTTCCAAACCATGGCTGAAGAGTTGGGGCTGATAAAATCTTCCTATAGTCCGCTTATTTACAAGCGCCACCCATTAGTGTACCTGGTAGAGGCGGCAGATGATATTTGTTACAGCATCATCGATTTGGAAGATGCCCATCGCCTAAAAATTTTATCATACGATAAAATCAAAGAACTGCTGATGCCTATCTGCAACAGCACGCGCATGAGCAGCTGGCTCGAAAGCGAGTTTGAGGACGAAGACGCCAAAGTGAGCATCATGCGCGCCAAAGCCATCAACAATCTTATTAACGCCTGTTCGCAACTATTTATGGCCAATCAGGAGGCTATCCTGAGCGGCAATTTTAATATGGGCCTGACTGATGCTCTGGAAGAGCCGTATTTGACTCCATGGAAAGAAATCAGCAAAATATCGGTAGCAAAAATTTACAACTATCCATCGGTAGTGCAAATTGAGGTGGCAGGTTACAAAGTGATGGCGGGCTTGCTCGAAGAATTTATACCGGCCGTATTAAATAATAATTCGGCCTATCATAAAAAGCTTATACAATTAATACCCAAACAGTTTATTACCAATAAGCCGGATTTATACTCGAAAATACAAAGCGTACTCGATTTTGTATCGGGCATGACAGACCTATATGCTGTTGAGGTTTACCGTAACATTAAAGGTATCTCGTTTCCGGCTATTCATTAATATTTAAGTTTCAGGGTAAAAAAATAATCCCCGAAATTTTTTGTTATTAATATAACACAAATAAATATATATTTGCGTTACCCATACGTACAAACAAGTACAACTTATCTTTTACAGCACCTGCACATTCTTATTTTTAATATAACGTGGCGCAGTTAGCTTAAAAAAACTTTTATTCTGATTATTACATGGCTACAAAATATACGCCTGGAACTTTTGATTATAACTCAACCCGCAGTAAACTTTTACTAACCGAATACGGACGCAATGTCCAAAATATGGTTAAGTACATTGTGGCACTCCCAACTAAAGAAGAACGCAACCGCTACGCCAACGTGGTGATTGAACTGATGGGCTTTTTAAACCCGCACCTGCGCGACGTGGCCGATTTTAAGCATAAACTTTGGGACCATTTACACATCATTTCTGATTATAAAATTGATGTAGATTCGCCCTATCCTTTGCCAACACCAGAGGCTATACACATAAAGCCGGAGCCATTGGGCTACCCACACCAGCGCATTAAATACCGTCACTACGGCAAAACCATCGAAATGATGATTGCCAAGGCCAAAAGCATTGACGAACCCGCACGCAAGCAGCACATGGTACAAGCCATTGCCAATTTTATGAAAATGGCCTATGTGCAATGGAATAAAGACTCGGTTACCGACGAAAGCATTTTGGCCGATTTGCGCGAACTATCAAACGGCGAACTGAAGCTGGAAGACAACATAAACCTGAATAAGGTTGACGTGCGCACACCTGTCCAAAATGCACGCAATAACAATCCGCGCAACAACAACCAAAACAATAACCGGGGCGGCCAACAAAACCGGAATAACAATAATAACCAAAACCGCAACAACAGCGGCGGTCAGCAAAACCGTAACAACAATAACCAGAACCGCAATAACGGCGGCTCGCGTAAATATTAAGCCTAACCGCTTTTTATTTAATACAATAAAGCAACAAACGTCCGCCGGGCTTACCGGATTTGGGCGTTTGTTGCTTTATTGTACTTTACATTAAAACCAATTTTAGTTTTTTAGCAATTAACTTTACATCTTTGCAGAAACTTAACAGGCCATAGTGTCTGTTAAACACTATTGTAAATCATTATGAAGAATGCTTTTGTTATACAGGGCGGCAAACGTTTAAAAGGCGAAATTATACCTCAGGGTGCCAAAAACGAGGCTCTGCAAATATTATCGGCGGTTTTACTCACCAAAGAAAAAATTACCATCAGTAATATACCCGATATTAAAGACGTAAACAAACTGATTGAGTTACTGGGCGATATGGGCGTTCAGGTAGAGCGTCTATCGGCCGATACTTATACTTTCGAGGCAGCTAACATCGACCTTGATTTCTTTAACTCAGAGGCCTTTAAAGCTAAAGGCGGCAGCTTACGTGGCTCTATCATGATTGTAGGCCCGCTGCTAGCTCGTTTTGGTAAGGCATCTATCCCTAAACCGGGTGGCGACAAAATTGGCCGTCGCCGTTTAGACACCCACTTTTTGGGTTTCGAAAAATTAGGCGCTCAGTTTAATTATAATCCCGAGAACGGATTTTTTAACGTAGATGCGTCCGACCTGAAAGGCACTTACATCCTGCTGGACGAGGCCTCGGTTACCGGCACCGCTAATATTGTAATGGCAGCTGTTTTAGCCAAAGGTACAACCACTATTTACAACGCCGCCTGCGAACCTTACCTGCAGCAGCTTTGTAAAATGCTGAACCGCATGGGTGCCAAAATTTCGGGCATCGGCTCAAACCTTCTGACTATTGAGGGTGTAACCGAATTGCAAGGTACTGAGCACCGCATGCTGCCCGATATGATTGAGATTGGCTCTTTTATTGGTTTGGCTGCCATGACAGGTTCTGAAATTACCATTAAAGACGTACAATATAAAGAACTGGGCATCATTCCCGACACTTTCAGACGTTTGGGCATCAAATTGGAATTGCGCGGCGATGATATTTTTATCCCGGCACAAGACCATTATGAAATTGAAACATTTATTGATGGTTCTATCATGACCATTGCTGATGCACCATGGCCTGGCTTTACGCCCGACTTGCTGAGCATTGTTTTGGTGGTGGCTACGCAAGCAAAGGGCTCAGTGCTGATTCATCAAAAGATGTTTGAGAGCCGTTTGTTCTTTGTAGATAAATTGCTGGATATGGGCGCTCAAATTATTTTGTGCGACCCGCACCGCGCTACAGTTATCGGTTTAGATAAACAGGTGCAACTGCGCGGTATCTCCATGACCTCGCCTGACATCCGTGCCGGAGTATCGTTACTGATTGCCGCATTATCAGCCCAAGGCGAATCTACCATTTACAATATTGAGCAGATTGAGCGTGGCTATCAGCACATCGACGAAAGATTAAAAGCATTAGGGGCCGACATTACCCGCATCTGATTACACAGATAGGTTGTCAACAAAAAACCACTGCTTTTACACCAAGGCAGTGGTTTTTTGTTTTAATGCGGTACCTGCCCAGATTTACACTTAACTTTAAAACGGTAATTATTCAATGTTAGCCTCTATCATCCAACTCTATAAAAATGCTTACAGTGGCTTGTCCCGGCATAGCTGGTACTTGGCCCTGGTGCTGTTGGTTAACCGGAGCGGCACCATGGTTATCCCCTTCATGACTATTTACTGCACCCAAAAGCTGCACTTTAGTATTGCGCAGGCGGGTGTTATTATGTCGATGTTTGGCGTGGGCTCTTTGGTAGGAGCCTTTATGGGCGGCCGCATTACCGACAAGTATGGGTTTTACGATGTGCAGTTAGGGGCGCTGCTGAGCGGCGGCGTTTTGTTTTTGATACTGGGCTTTCAGGAAAACTTCTGGTGGATATGCGTGCTATCGTTTACGCTGAGTGCCTGTAATGATGCCTTCAGGCCGGCCAACTCAACCGCCGTGGCCCATTACAGCAATGCCGACAACCGTACCCGTTCTTACTCGCTTAACCGTTTGGCCGTAAACCTGGGCTGGGCCTGTGGCGGAGCGTTGGGCGGCTTTCTGGCCTCAATCAATTACCATTTACTTTTTTGGGTGGATGGCTTTACCAATATATTTTCGGCCTTGCTACTGCTTAAGTTAATGCCGCGAGCCGAGGCGGTAAAAGCGCTGGCACAAAAGGTAAAAAGCAAAGTACCGGCAGCATCGGCTTTTAAGGATGGTATTTACTTATGGTTTTCGTTACTTACTGTACTGTTTGCCGTTTGCTTTTTCCAGCTTTTTACTATGCAGCCGGTATTTTATAAAACGCAATGGCATTTTAGCGAAAGATTCATCGGTTGGTTGATGTCATTAAACGGGCTGCTGATTATCGCTATTGAGATGGTGCTGGTGCATAAATTAGACGGGCGCAGGCATCCTCTATTGTTTATTACTTTGGGTGTGATTATTACCGGTATCGGTTTTACCCTAACTAACCTTTTGCCAGCCGGTGTGGCTACGGCCTACCTGATTGTATTTTTTGTGACTTTGGGCGAAATTATGAGCATGCCGTTTATGAACACTTTTTGGCTATCGCGCAGCAACGGCGAAAACACGGGCCAGTATGCCGGCATTTATAGTATGTCATGGTCTGCCGCACAAATTTTGGCCCCTACACTGGGCAGCCAATTAATTGCTTATAATGGGTACGCCTTATTATGGTGGATATTGGGTGGCATCTGCTTGCTGTCGGCAACGGGGTACTTTGTCTTATATCAATTGAGTTTTAAGAACAGGTTCAGGGCCAGCACAACGGTTACGGTATAAAATACTTTTTTGATTGCTGGCAAATCGAGCCATTTTATAAGATGCTATCTGCTTTTTATCAAGTCAGTTTAAACCGTACAGGAGTGACATTGTTAGCTTAACATGATTAAAGCACTAATACTTGACCTGGATAATACTATTTTCCCGACGGCCTCCATTACTCCCGAACTATTTGAGCCTTTGCACCAACTGCTGGACGAACACAAAGATGATTTTGGCGAAGATAAGCTGCCTGAGATAAAAAAGCTGATGGCCAAGAAAGCCTGGCAAAAAATTGCCGACCAGTTTGGCTTCAGCGAAGAGCTGACTAAGAAAGGTGCCGACATATTGCGCGAAAGCACTTATGACAAGCCCATAGAGCCTTTTAGTGATTACCAGGAAGTAAAAAGCCTGTCGCACGATAAGTTTTTGGTAACCATGGGTTTTACCAAGATGCAGCAGAGCAAGGTGCGCATGCTCAATCTGGAACAAGATTTTAAAGACATCAGCATTAACGACCCGGAGAAAACAGAAGACACCAAAAAGGAAATTTTTGATGATATTTTAAAGAAATATCATTATCAGCCCCAGGAAGTGTTGGTGATTGGCGACGACCCTGAATCGGAAATTGAAGCCGGCAGAGCCTTAGGTATACCTACCGTGCTATACGATAAAAAGAACGAGTTTAATGATAATCAGGCCGACCACCGCATTCACGATTTTTCGGAACTCGGCCAGATAATCAACCAGTATTAATACAAACCGGCCTGTAAAACTTTTACGGTAACCAACAGCTGCCCTACATGCCGCATGGTATGTTCGGCAGCGTGGGTATACAGGCCAATTACCGTTGATGGTGTTTGCGCCCGGCCTACGCCCCTCACCTCGGTTAAGACTTGCGGGCTTTCGGCTTTCAACTGCTCGATTGCCCTATCAACCTGCAGGTTAAAATTATTAAGCAGAACAGATACTAAATCAGTTGCCGGTAACGACTTGCCTTCCCAGTGCAAGGCATCTAACTGTTCGGGCGTAAGCATTTTGCCCTGGGCGTAAGTAAACAGGCGGTCTAACACGCCGGTTAAATGCTGTAAATGAAACCCCGTAGAAGCTAAACCTGCCGGGCTTTTCCAAAGCAATTCCTCATCAAAGTCAGCCATTAAAGTATTAATTTCTTCGCGGGCTTGCAGCAATGCATGGGCCACAGGTTGCAGCAAAGCGGGCACCTCGGGTAAAGGTCCGCGCAGCCAAACTTCAGGTAATTGGTTAGCCATATAGTAAAGGTAGTAAATCAGGTTGTTTGTAGGAATGTGTAACAGATAAGTTTGATACGCCGATTTAAAAGCCCGTATCGGTGGTTGTTTTATATTTAGATAAGTAAAGGCATTCACTTTATTCTCCTTCATTGCACTGACCATTTTTAAGGTCAGCGAACACATGGACTTAAAGTTTCCAGCTGTAATTATGCCTGAAACTAATGATAATTTTATGCTTTACAGGCAAATTGAAATTCTAAAGCACTTATTCTTTTACAGCAGGTGAATTCTTTAACGCGGCATATAATGCAATCATCTGTTTGGGTTCATTACAATTACATTCTCCAACAGTAAGCCACAAAGGCATGATTTACCGATTTGACTGTACTGGCTAGTAAAATTTAAGTTTGTCGCCAATAAAGCAGTCTACCAAAACCGTTGTAGTTTTAAACGCAAGTAGCCCAAAATTACTTTAAGTCCCATTTCACCAATCCTATCACTTATGGTATAGTGATTGCTATAATTTGTACAACTACTTTGAATATACGTATGATAACATCTACTCCACTTACCCGAACAGTGAAATGGCCTGCGCTTGTATTAGCGTTTAGCGCCTTTTTTATGCTGGTGCTGCAAGGCTGTCACAAAAAGCGGTCGGACATGGCCGAAACCATTTACAAAGTCAACAAAAATAAAGCTTTCAACAAAGTGACGCCCGAAGGCTTCACCCCGGTGTTTCAAAAAGTTCTGGCCGAGAAAAAGACCAAGCTGCGCAACCCGGTACTCATTACCAGTTTTTATGAGAAAAATGAGTACGACCCGGTTTTAGTTTTAGACCACATGCAAGGTCAGGATTTAAAAACGCTGGCCAGCTACCTGAAACGTTCCGGCGAACACGGCCTCGACCCTAAAATGTTCCGTGCTGATGAGGTAAACAACCTGGTGAACAAGTTTTACAGTAAAGATGCCATCAAAACCACCGAAGAAGCTTACCAAAACATGGCCGAATTGGAAGTAATGCTGGCCAACTCGCTGATTGATTATACCAATGCTCTACAATACGGTGTCATTAGTCCGCGTAAAATTTACGCGCGCTATTACACCACTACCCTGCGCCCCGATAGCAACTCGATGAATAAAGTGTTTGCTATCGCCGATATGAAAAAATTCCTGGATAGCATACAGCCTAAAAGTCCGCAATATATTGCCATGCAAAAGGCTTTGATGAGCCATGTGCAGGTAGCCGGTAAAACAGCCGAAGAAACCGACCGAATTTTAAAAGTAAACTTAGAGCGCCTGCGCTGGAAAAATAAACCAACCGAAGCTAAATACGTCATTGTAAACATACCGGACTATCGTTTAGATGTGATGGAAAACGGCAAATCGGTGATGAACATGAAAGTCTGCGTTGGCGAAGGCCGTAATATTGACCGCGCTGATAATTTGATGGAATACGATGAAAGTGACAAGGTAGACCGTCCCTTCTCGCGCGAAACACCGCAGTTGAATAGCATGATTTATTCGGTACAAGTAAACCCCATCTGGAACATTCCGCAAAGCATTGCCAGCAAAGAAATTATGGTAAAAGCTGCTCAAGACCCTTATTATCTGGCCAATAACAATATTGACGTTTATAAAGGTGGCAAGATTGTAGACGACCCTGAAACCATCGACTGGGCATCGGCAAACAAGGACGATTACGCATTTAAACAACGCTCGGGCGAGGGTAATGCCTTGGGTAAAATTAAGTTTTTATTTAAAAACAGCAGTGCGGTATACCTGCATGATACCCCGGCCAAACAAGCTTTCAACCAGTCGATGCGCGCCGTAAGCCATGGTTGCGTGCGGGTCGAGAGGCCATTGGATTTAGCCCATGCCCTATTTGGCGATGGCAGCAAGTACCAAACCATTAAAACAGAAATGGAAAGCAGCGAAGACCCTAAAGCTACCGACATAAGTTTGCCGAACAAAATGCCGGTATATTTAACGTATGCAACCTGCTGGTTGGATGGCACCAACACCCTGCAGTTCCGCCCGGACGTTTACGGTTTGGACATTGTACTGTTTGCACACCTTAATAAATACCTCACTGCTTAAGCAACATTATCTTATATATGTAAAAGCCTTCAGCCGCAAGCTAAAGGCTTTTGTTTTTAAACTGTAACATATCGATACCGCTGCCGTCTAAACTTTACTAACTTATTGAAGAGATGTTTTTGAACCGTCTTTACGTTGTAAAACCGTTTTTTATAACCGATTTAATAGCAGAGAATTTACAGTTAAAGAATTAATTTTTATTGCTCATCACAATTATAGTTTATACTTTAACCGCATCATAAAGCCATTATACGCCCCTAAACCCGATGACCGGCCATCAGCACTACTCGTTCGACCTTTGGTTAACTTTAATTAAATCTAACCCGTTGTTTAAAAAGCAGCGGAGCAAATATTTTCATCAGCATTTTAATTTTAAGCAAATTTCGCTCGAAGAGGTGGAACAAAAATTCAGGCAGGTGGATGTGATGTGCAATGCCATTAACGAGCGCACGGGTAAAAACATTGATGCCGACGAGATGTACCTGATGATTATCAGCCAGATAAATAATAACCAAATTAACCTGCACGATATCGACATCGACCTGCTATATGATAAAATGGAAGCCTTGGTATTTGATTACCTGCCGCAGGTTTACGATCAGGATACCATCAGCCTACTGGCCCAATTAAAAGACTGTGGCATTACCACCAACATATTAAGTAATACCGGCTTTATTAAGGGCTTTACTCTGCGTAAAGTATTGCAGCAATTGGAGCTGGCGCCATATTTTGATTTCCAGCTTTACTCGGATGAGGCCGGTATGTCAAAACCTAACACTGCATTTTTTGAGCTAATGATAAACCAAGCCCAACAACTGGCGCCTGTGCAATTGCAAAACATCATGCATGTAGGCGACAACCCCAAGGCGGATGTAGAAGGAGCCCTTCGCGCCGGCGTAAACGCCACCCTCATTAACAGCAACCAGGTATCTATCCTTACCTTAAACACACATGAACCATCACACATATTCCCTTCATAAAATCAACAGCAGTAATAGCTTTGGTTTTAGCGCAACAGATTACAGCCTGTTTAAATTCGGCGATGATGCATCAGCCGCCAAATTTGGTAGGGCACTGGCCAACGGCTTTATCAGCGAGGTAATTACCCAAATGCCTGAGGCCGTGCAGCTGGTGGTTATCAGCAGATC
>CAXYKR010000083.1:0-5096 GCA_964277815.1 uncultured Mucilaginibacter sp.
TGCAAATGGTACGCGCTACCTACGAGGGTATGCGCAAGCTGATGAAAAACAAAAGACCGTTCACTATTACCCGTGCGGGATATTCGGGCGTGCAGCGTTTTACCTCGGTATGGACGGGCGATAACGTGGCTTCATGGGAACACCTGCGTTTGGGTAATGTGCAGTGTCAAAGATTATCCATGTCGGGTATACCGTTTTGTGGTACAGATATCGGTGGCTTTAGCGGTGAGCCTGACGGCGAATTGTTTACTCGCTGGATACAGATGGGCACTTTCTCGCCGTTTATGCGTGCCCACTCTGCTGGTGATACCAAAGAGCGTGAGCCCTGGAGTTTTGGCGAGCCTTTTACCGCTATCAACCGTAAATTTATAGAGTTACGTTACAAGTTACTGCCGTACTTATATTCTACGTTTTGGGAACATCATCGTTACGGCTTCCCGATATTGCGCCCGGTGGTAATGCAGGAGCAGGGCGAAATTAATAATCAGGCCCGCCAGGATGAGTTTACTTACGGCGACAAAATTTTGGTTTGCCCGGTGATGGAGCCTAATCAGCGCAGTCGCCGCGTGTATTTACCTAAAGGCCGCTGGTTTAATTACTGGGACAATACGGAGGTTGATGGCGGTAAAGAAGTAGAAGTAGCTACACCGCTCGAAACCATTCCAATTTTTATCAAAGCCGGTTCGGTAATACCTGAGTACCCGGTAATGCAGTACGTGGGCGAAAAAGAAATTGAAGAAGTTAAGCTCAAAGTATATTACAGCGAGAACGAAGCCAATTCTTTCTTCTTTGAAGATTACGGTGAAACCTTTGCTTACGAGCAGGACATCTACTCGGAAAAGAAATTTGTAGTAAGCGGTAAACCGGCTTCCATGACTATACAGCAAACTATGGAAGGCTTATATACGCCACGTTATGAGAATTACCACTTTGCCGTAGCCGGTTTGCCGTTCAAACCGTCAAAAATTATAGCCGATGGTAAAGAAGTGACTGACTTTACCTATAATGAGCGTAAAGTGCTCGACTTTAAGTTTACCAAGAACTTTAAGCAGATTGAAGTTTTGTAACACTGTTTTTCTATCTATCAACAAGAGGTGCCGGGTTTACTCAGGCGCCTCTTGTTGTTTAAGGTGGTTCACTAACAATCATCAATCCTGGTTGAAGGATTCTAAGTAAGCTCCATTTGTCCTTTTGGCTCAAAAAAGCCTTACATACATCAAAAAGCTAATTTTTATAAGTGTCTTTTTTTACTTTTGGTGTAACCGGTTGTTCAACCGCCGCGTCGTATATAAATAAATCAGATTATGAAAAAGCACCTTTATTTTTTGCCTGTCCTGTTAGCCTTAGTTTCTGTTATCACTATGCCCTCATGCCATATAGGTTGTATTAAAGGCTCGGGTAAAGAAGTAAACGAAAACCGTATAGTAGGCTCATTTTCAAAACTGGAGATTTCGGGTGCGTTTAAAATAAATTTAAAGCAAGATAGCGGTCATGCCCTAACCGTTATGGCCGACGATAACCTGATGAAATACATCAAAACAGAAGTAAGCGGCAACAAACTGCGCGTTTATACCCGCAAAAATTTTTGCAGCAATAATATGATTACGCTCAACGTGCCTATATTTCAATTAAGCGAAATTAAAGGTTCTGGCGCGGTGCAGCTGGCATCTGAGGGCCGCATCAATACCCAGAATTTTAAAATGGAACTAACAGGCGTAAGCAAGGTGGATTTGGATCTGAACGCTGCCGATGTACAAACTAAAGCAGCCGGTGCAGCCGAAATATTTTTAAAAGGACAGGCAGCATCACATAAAGTGGATGTAGCCGGCGTAGGCAAACTGCATGCCTTCGATTTTGTGGTAGGAAACTATAACATCAAAACTTCCGGCTCGGGTAATTGCGAAGTTAATGTGCTCAAAACATTGATTGTAAATACCAGCGGCGCTGCCGACATCAAATACAAAGGCAACCCGTCAAGCATCGACACTAAAAAATCCGGCGCTTCAAAAATTACCAAAGTACAGTAAGCAAGCCAAACTACATTGGCGGTGTTGGAGGCAGTGGGTTAGGTATAGGATTAGGTCGGCTATTAGGCACGGGCGCCGGGGTAAGTTTTGCCTGCGGCGATGTGCCGGTCGAGTCGTTATTTGCCGTGTTGGTAGGCACTGCACTGTTTTTTGAAAGTGTGACTTTACGTTTGGTTTTACAACCGGTACCGGCTAAAATAAAAAATGCTGCTGCAGTGCAGAGTCTTAAGGCAATCTTCTTCATATCAGATGTGTGATTGCTTAACGTTTAACGGCGCATTTGGTTTAAGCTCTTATACTCGCCGCGTAAAAATTACCCGTAGCCTTGGTTTTTATTAAAGCTTGTTTACATCCGCCAATACTCTTTGCTAAACACTCCTGTTTTGCCGCATAAATAATCTTTGTTCTTACCTAACGGCCAAGGCGTTCAGTTACAGCCTATAGTGTGGCTAAGCAACTGATGATTAAGTAGCTGAAATAAAAAATTAATTACTTACCTTTGCGCTCCAAATCCGGCTTTGGTTGCTTTAGGCAGCCGCTGGTGATAAACTACATTACAAGGTATAAATTATGAATATATCACAGGAAAAAAAAGATAACCTGAATGCGGTTATCAAAATCAACATCAACGCTGAAGATTATCAGGCACGTGTAGATAAAGCAATTAAAGACCAGGCTAAAAAAGCACAAATCCCAGGTTTTCGTAAAGGTATGGTACCGCCATCGCACATTAAGCGCATGTACGGTAAAAGCATACTGGTTGATGAGATTAACAACCTGTTATCAGATACCCTGAACAACTACTTAAACGAGCAGCAGTTAGAAGTTTTAGGTCAGCCACTGCCAAAGGTAGATGACAGCAAAGAGTACAACTGGGATTTTGCCGATAACTTTGAGTTTAACTACGAAGTAGGTTTGGCTCCAGAGTTCAATGTTGACATTACCTCTGCCGACCAGTTAACCAACTATAAAATTAAAGTAGATGACGAAACGTTAGCTTCACGCATCAGCAACCTGCGTAAAAGCTATGGTAAAATGACAAACCCTGACGTATCGGCAGATAATGACGTGCTTTATGCCGAATTAAAGCAACTTTCGCCGGATGGTTCTGTTTTTGAAGGTGGTATCAGTAATACAGCCTCTATACGTTTAGACCAAATCCAGGACGAGGCCATCAAAAATTCTTTGATTGGTTTGAAAAAAGGTGATGTTGTTCAATTCGATATTCAAAAAGCATTTAACAACGAGCCTGCCCGTGTTGCTGCTTTGTTGAAAATTGACGAGGCTGCTGCCGCTGATTTAAAATCGAACTTTGAGTTAACCGTTAAAAACGTTAACCGTTTAGAAGAATCTGATTTAGACCAGGCGTTCTTTGACAAAATTTTTGGTGAGGGTGTGGTAACTACCGAAGAGGAGTTCCGTACCAAAATTACTGAAGAGTTAGAAAACATGATGGTACAAGATGCAGACAATAAACTGCAGAGCGAAATGTACAATTATGTGCTTAACAAAGTTAACTTTGAGTTGCCCGACGAGTTTTTGAAACGCTGGTTAAAAGCCACTAACGAAAAACTGAGCGACGAAGAGTTACAAGGCGGTTATGATGATTTTGCCAAAAACCTGAAATGGACTTTAATTGGCAATAAAATCATTCGCGATAACAACATCCAGATTCAGTATGAGGATGTTTTGGACCTGGCTAAGCAACGTATTGATGCCCAGTTCAGAATGTACAGCCCTCAGCCAATCAGCGAGGAGCAGCTTAATCAGTATGCTGTACAGTTTTTGCAGGATAAAGAAAATGCTAACCGTATTTTTGAAGAAGCAAAATCACTGAAAGTGTTTGAACACTTAAAAGGCGTATTTACCCTGAATGAGCAGGAAATTACTTACGACGAGTTTAGCAAATTAGCGCAAGCTTAATTATTGCTTAAAATATAAGTAAAACAAAAAGCAACCTCATCAGCAGGTTGCTTTTTGTTTTTATAAGAAAACTTAGTTAAACCGGGTTTGTTACAGCTTACAATTTTACTAAGCTGATGCGGTAAGTAAAGGGTGGCTTGTTTTAAGGTGATAATTTTATAATTTGCTACACTTATAGGTAAGTGCACTTAAAAACTAAATTTACCGTATGCGCCGGAAGCGCACCATGTATATATCTTAACACAAAATGAATAACATCGATAAAAACGAATTTCGTAAGTACGCGGTGAAACATCACCGCATTAACGGTTTAACCGTTGATAAATTTATATCAAGCGTTGAGCATAAAATGATGCCGCAGGGTATTGCTTACCCGGTGGGTATGACCCCTTACATCATCGAGGAGCGACAGTTAAATGTGGCTCAGATGGACGTGTTTTCCCGTTTAATGATGGACCGTATTATTTTCCTGGGCGATGCTATTTATGAAAACATTGCTAACATCATCCAGGCACAGTTACTGTTTTTGCAATCTGCTGATGCCAAGCGCGACATCCAGATTTACATCAACTCTCCGGGTGGTTCGGTATACGCCGGTTTAGGTATCTATGATACTATGCAGTTTGTAACCAATGATGTGGCAACTATCTGTACTGGTATGGCTGCCTCTATGGCTGCAGTACTGTTATGTGCCGGTGCTGATGGCAAACGTGCTGCTCTACCACACTCACGCGTGATGATTCACCAGCCGTTGGGCGGAGCGCAGGGCCAGGCTTCTGATATTGAAATAACTGCCCGCGAAATTCAGAAACTGAAAAAAGAATTGTACGAAATTATATCAAAACACAGCGGTACTCCGTATGAGAAGGTTTGGGAAGCATCAGACCGTGACCATTGGATGATTGCTGACGAGGCGAAAGAGTTTGGCATGGTTGATGAGGTATTAGGCCGCAGCAACGACAAGTAATAGTTTATTTTGCCGCTACTGTACTGATTTGTTTGAGTTTATCGCTCAAATAAATCAGTATTTATTATTTTTGATAACCAAATCTAAATCAGATGAATAAAAATAGCAAGGAAATCAGGTGTTCATTTTGTGGAGCCGGAAAGCAGGATTCCCTTATGCTGATAGCCGGGCTTGACGCA
>CAXYKR010000084.1:0-5105 GCA_964277815.1 uncultured Mucilaginibacter sp.
AAATTGTAGAGTTGGTGCCGTTGTTGCTGGCCTATGTGACCGGTTGCCGCATTTTGTACCAAGGGTACCGGCCTGCCCGCTTTTTTGTGGTTGGTTATTCGTTTTTATTGATAGGTTTTATCATCAAAGTGATGATTGCGCTAAACGTAGCCTGGTTGCCTTTTGGCCCGGTTACGCATTACAGCCTTAGCGTTTGCTTTATTATGGAGATGCTTTTCATCTCTTTCGCTATCGGCGATAAAGTCAGGCTGCTTAAAAAGAAAAAGGAGAAGGCCCAACGCAGCACCATCCAACAATTGCGGCAAAACGAAGAATTGAAAGATAACCTGAACCGGATGCTCGAGCAACAGGTATCTGAGCGCACCCGCGAGGTTATCGAACAATCGCAGGTAATTCATCAGCAAAACGAGGAGCTTAAAGCGGTAAATATTCTTTTGCAGCATCAAACCGAAGAAATATCGAGGATGAATGTGCTGCTCGAAAAAGATAATATAACCCTGCAGCATAACATCGAAAAAGTTACCCACGACAGGGTTATGTCGGCCGAGGTTGATTACGAAGAGTTTAGCCGGATTTACCCCGACCGCGAGGCCTGCTTTAAGTTTCTGGCCGATTTAAAATGGGAAAGTGGCTATCAGTGCCGTAAATGCGGTTATACACATTATAACGCCGGTCACCTGCCTTTTAGCCGTCGTTGTTCTAAATGCGGATATGATGAGTCGGCCATTGCATATACGGTATTGCAGAATACCCGCATACCTATCAATAAAGCTTTTTACATGATATTTTTGCTGTATTCTACCAAGGGTAAAATATCATCGCACAAACTTTCTGAGTTGTTATCCATCCGCCAAAGCACCTGCTGGACTTATAGTTCGCGCATCAAGAAACTGATGGACGATAAAAAGAAAGAACTGCGCAATGCCGGCAAAATGGGTTGGAGCAAATTAATTCTGGATTATACCGAAAGCGTTGGCAAGGCCAAGTCAGAGTTATAAAAGGCGCTTTATGAATAAATATATTCTTTTTTTGAATATATTGATTCATAGGATTTTGTATTTAAATATGCTGTAAAGCTCACGGTAAATTAGAGCAATATTAAAACAAAGTTAAATTTCAACAATCAAAACACCCGGTACAGGTGTATTATAGTTGTTTGGCATCGATAAAATAGTCTGTGAGATTTGCATAGACGATTGTGTTAGAACGCTATTTCTACATCAATATTTACTGTGAAAAAAATACTTTACTTATTCGTCTTATTATTTAGTTTACAGGCAGAGGCGCAGGTAGCAACCGATACCGCTAAGGTAAGTGTGGTTGATACCTTAAAGAAGGACTTACTTACCGTGCCGGATACAGTACCTCATCTGCGTAGTAAAACCGCCGCTTTAATACCGCCTGCGGCCTTGGTGGGATACGGTGTGTTGTCGTTTTATGTAAAGCCACTCCGTAAACTTGACCGCTATGTTTATAACGAAGCCCGCGACCATAATATCATCACCAACACCACACTCGAAGATTATTTTCAATATGCGCCCATTATTATCACTTACGGTGTTAACCTGGTAGGTGTACATGGTAAAAACACCTTTCTCGACCGTACACTTATCTACGCCATGTCGCAAGGTATGCTTCAGATAGCCATGCGAACTTTAAAAAGGAGTACACATCGTTTACGTCCTAATGGTGCCGACCGTTTATCCTGGCCATCGGGTCATACCGCCAATGCCTTCGCCGGGGCTGAGTTTATGGCGCAAGAGTTAAGTGGCAACTCACCTTATTATGGTCTAGTCGGTTATGCCTTTGCTACCACAACCGGTATTTTTCGTATCTATCACCAGGACCATTGGCTGAGCGACGTAATAGCCGGTGCCGGGGTAGGTATTTTGGCTACTAAAGGCGCTTACCTTTTGTACCCTTTTATCCGCAATGCGCTGTTTAAGGCAAAAAACGACGAAAAGAAGAGTGATGTGCCGACCGAATTGCGCAAAAAGAAAAACAGGAGCGCCATGTTATTGCCGTCTTACAGTACCGGTACGCTGGGTTTACAGTTCTCGATGGAGTTTTAATAACTTGAAAATATTTCAAAAAAGTTAACCCCTTGGCTTAACTTTTAGTTCATCTCCAGATTTTCTCCAGAATTGAATCACACCTTTGAATTTGAGCATTAGCTCAATTAGCATTACTAAATAAAGTTTTGGTAAGCAGGTTAGCAAGGGTGTGTTTGCGATGTTTTTGTATTACCGTTTAGCTTAAGCTCGCAGGCCGTTTTTGAATTTATTACCCGGTTGAACCTCAAAATTGTTTTAATTGCTGTAATATTACGGCTAATTACGATTGCAGTTTTACTGGTTAAACCATACTTAATGAAGAATAAAACAAGCATCCTTGCTGTGCCTGCATTTTTAGGCCTCTTTTTGTTCAATACCTCTTTCACTAAAGCCCAAAGCCGTACCGAGTATTTATTAGACAAAGGCTGGAAGTTTTCTAAAGGCGACGTGCAAAACGGTGCCACAATATCCCTCAACGATTCTAAATGGCAACAGGTTACCATCCCGCACGATTGGGCCATTACCGGGCCATTTAGCGGAGATAACGACGCCCAAACTGTTGCGATAGAGCAGAACGGTGAAACTCAAGCTACACTTAAATCAGGTCGTACTGGTGGTTTGCCTTTTATCGGTACTGGTTGGTACCGTCTTAAGCTTAAAGTTCCGGCTTTCAACAGCAATAAAACCGCCGAACTGGTGTTTGACGGTGCCATGAGCAATGCCAAGGTGTTTGTAAATGGTAAAGAAGTTGGCGTATGGCCTTATGGTTACAATTCTTTCCACTTTGATATCAGTAAATATTTAAATGCCGGTGCCGAAAATACATTGGCCGTACGCCTCGAGAATTTGCCCGAGTCGTCGCGCTGGTATCCGGGCGCAGGTTTATACCGTAATGTGCATTTGTTAGTTACTAATAAGGCACACATCCCGGTTTGGGGGACTTATGTAACTACACCGGTAGTAGCGCAGGGGTTTGCCAAAGTAGCCATCAAAACTAATGTTGATTTTTCGGGAGGTGGCTTTAAAGCACTGAAACTGGTTACCGAGATACAGAATCCGCAAGGTAAAAAAGTAGGAGAGGCTACCTCTACACTGGCTGAAACCGACCAAAATATGTTTAGCCAGGAAGCGGTAGTGAAAGCTCCGCAACTATGGTCGCCCGAAACACCTGCGCTTTATACCGCGATTACTAAGTTATATGATAACGGACAGGTGGTAGATGAATATCGCACTACGTTTGGTATCCGTACCATTAAATACGAACCGGTAAAAGGCTTTTCGTTAAACGGTGTTTACCGCAAATTTAAAGGGGTTTGTAACCACCACGATTTAGGACCGTTAGGAGCGGCCGTTAACAAGTCAGCCTTACGCCGTCAGTTGGCAATTTTAAAAGATATGGGTTGTGATGCTATCCGTACCTCGCATAACATGCCTGCACCCGAACTGGTGGAACTGTGTGACGAGATGGGTTTTATGATGATGGTAGAGTCGTTCGACGAATGGAAAACACCTAAGGTAAAAAACGGCTACAGCCGCTTTTTCGACGAGTGGTCTGAGCGCGATATGGTGAATATGGTTCACCGCGACCGTAACCACCCGAGTGTGGTAATGTGGAGCATTGGTAACGAGGTGCCCGACCAGGGAACTAAAGGCGGCAACAAAATAGCCAAATACCTGCAAGACATCTGCCACCGTGAAGACCCAACCCGCCCGGTAACGGCAGGTATGAACCATTACGATGCATCGATGAAGAACAACTTTGCCTCGATACTGGATGTTCCGGGGTTCAACTATAAGCCGGAACTTTATAACGATGCATTTAACAGGTTGCCACAAGGATTCATCTTAGGCTCAGAAACCGCTTCGACCGTGAGCTCCAGAGGGGTGTATAAATTCCCGGTTGAGTTTTATAAAGACAAAAAGTATCCTGACAATCAATGTTCATCTTACGATTTTGAGGCTTGTCCTTGGTCGCAGGTGCCGGATGATGAGTTTGTGAAGCAGGATGAGTTGCAATACGTAATCGGCGAATTTGTATGGACCGGTTTTGATTATTTAGGCGAGCCTACTCCTTACGATGAGAAATGGCCGTCGCACAGTTCGTATTTTGGTATTGTGGATTTAGCTGGTTTGCCTAAAGACCGTTTTTACCTGTACCGCAGCCGTTGGAACACCACCAAGCCAACCCTGCACGTATTACCGCATTGGACATGGCCAGGTCGCGAAGGCGAAATTACACCTGTTTTCTGTTACACCAACTACCCATCGGCCGAGTTGTTTGTGAACGGTAAAAGCATGGGTAAACAGACCAAAAGCAACACCAACAACCAAACCCGTTACCGCCTGATGTGGAAGGATGTGAAATACACCCCGGGCACTATTAAAGTTGTAGCCTATGATGCACAGGGCAAAGCTGTAGCCGAGCAGGTAGTTAAAACCGCAGGTAAACCACACCACATTGAACTGGTAGCCGACCGCCAGACTATTGATGCCGACGGAAAAGATATTGCCTTTGTAACCGCCAAAGTTTGTGACGCCGCCGGCAATGTATGCCCTGAAGCCACCAACCAATTAACTTTTAAAGTTAACGGCGCCGGTAGCTTTAAGGCCGTAGCCAATGGTGATGCCACCAACCTGCAGCCGTTCCAAAACCCAGAGATGAAAGCTTTCAGCGGTCAGTTAGTGGTATTGGTACAAGCTGCCGAAAAAGCCGGTAATATTCAGTTACAGGTAGCCTCTAAAGGCTTAAAAGCTGGTGTGATTGATATAAAAAGCAAGTAAAATAATTAAAGCCGTCATTGCGAGATACGAAGCAATTTCTTTAAGCTGAGCCATCGTTTAGGCGCAGCGTTTATTGGCTTGGCGTTTATTTGTCAGGCGGAGAGACTGTTCCAAAGAGATTGCTTCGTATCCTCGCAAAGATGGAGTGGTATGGAAACGAACAAGGGCAATGCGGTTACCGCGTTGCCCTTGTTCGTTTCTGAAAAAAATGGCTAATTACACCTGCTCTAAGAAATTGGCAGCGCAAAAACCTTCGATGCCGTTGTCGGT
>CAXYKR010000085.1:0-6964 GCA_964277815.1 uncultured Mucilaginibacter sp.
CTGGCAGATGACTTCAATTGAGCCTACTTGCCTTTTACATGCGTTACCAAAACTATTTAACATAGGTAAAGGTTGTATTTACTGAAGTACTAAACTAAATGTCTGCTCTATTTTTTCATATCGATGACTTACCGTTGATGGTGATTCCTGACACGCAGGCTCACCTGAACGGGCATGCTATTATTACTTATACCTACAGTATTTTTAAAGATAATGGACGGGCATCTACAGAACTGGAAAAATCAAAAAGCAGTGAACTTCATTTAACCAAGCACAACGACCCGGACTACATGGGTTATATTACTTTTGAAGACCCCGGAAAACTTTTTACCTACACCGCCGACGGTAAGGAAGATTTAACAGCCGACCAGGTTGAACAAGTGATAGAAAACATTAGTCATTACCGCGACAATCCTGATTTGTGGCGCCACTTGCATCAATAAAACACAACATAATTTAAAAACATGAAATTACAGATAGGCGATGCTGTTTCGACCCCTAAGGGCAATGGCTACATCAACGACATCATTGAAGACGAGATTATTGTAGATTTAATTGACGGCGACCACCAGCGCGAGGTATTTGAACGGAACGACGTTACTCTGATTCCCGAATAAAATTTATGAAGCGGATAAAACAAGTAAGTTTATATTATCAATTTATCCGCTTCATAAAATGCTTATGATGCCTTTATATATCAATATTCTCCAGATATTTGTAGCCACTTCCGGTGTTCAGGAGCAATACCCGTTCTTGAGGCTTAATCCATCGCCGAGCTTTCAGTTGTTTAAACGCCTGCCATAAAGCGGCACCTTCGGGGGCAATAAGCATACCTTCGTTACGGGCTATCTCTTTTAGCGCTTCGCTCATCGTAACATCCGGAATACTTAAGGCAGTACCGTTACTTTCCCGCAACACTTTCAATATTAATTTATCAGCATAAGGCTTGGGCACGCGCAAACCGTTGGCAATGGTAAAACCACCGTCTACAAATTGAGATGACGTTTCGCCGGCATTAAAAGCCTGTACAATGCCATGGCAACTCTCCGATTGTACGGCTACCATCCTTGGGCGATGGCTGCCAATCCAGCCCAGTTGTTCCATCTCGTCAAAAGCTTTCCACAAACCAATCAGGCCGGTGCCGCCTCCGGTAGGGTATAAAATTACATCCGGCAGTTGCCAGTTTAGTTGTTCGGCAATCTCATAACCCATGGTTTTCTTGCCCTCCAGCCGGTAGGGTTCTTTTAAAGTAGATACCTGAAACCAGCCCTTGGCAGTAGCCTGCTCATTAGCCAGGCGGCCGCAATCGCTGATGTTGCCATCCACCTCTATCAATTGGGCACCATACAGGTGGCACTCATCTTTAAAAACCTTGGGTGTAAGTTTAGGCATGTATACTATGGCCTTCACCCCTGCCCTTGCCGCATATGCTGCCAGCGCGCCACCGGCATTGCCGGCGGTAGGCGTTACAATAGTATCAATACCTAACTCTTTTGCTTTAGATACCGCCGCCCCAATACCCCTGGCCTTAAACGAACCGGTAGGGTTGCCCGACTCATCCTTCCATAACACCTCATTATCTTCGGCCAAATGTTTCAGGTTAGCTAAAGGTAGTATCGGGGTAAAGCCTTCACCCAGCGTAATAATATTTTCGGAGTGGATAACCGGCAGCACCTCTTTGTACCGCCACATGTTGGCAGTCCTGCCGTTCAATAATTCTTTAGACAAACCGTTGCTCAAATCGTACCTTGCAAACAGCGATGACAAACAACCGGCATCTTCACAAACCATACGCACTACGTCGGCACTGTAATGCCGCCCGCAGTTGGGGCATTCTAAATGAGTAATTAAAGAGCCGGTTAAAACGCCGGCAGTCATCATATCAGCTCCACTATTCAACATATCACTGCTATTAAAACACTCATATTTAGCATGCAAACCTAAGTATTTTGCAAGGGCTGCTTTGCAACAATTATGTAACTATATACACATTTTAATGGCTAACAGATTGCCTTTGTCAAACAAACAAAACAAAATCTACTTATTCTATATATTTTATCTATTATATTTATATATTTGAAAAATGTTGATGCAAAACGAACATACTTTTCACTTTGATACCACGTGTTGCTGTTACAGCGGTATGTTAACGAGGCGCTATTAAATAATTTTAAGTGATTAATACTTAGGCCTCTTCCGGTAAATTACTGTAAGAGGCTTTTTTGAATATAAACTGCATGCAAAGTTTCAGAACCGAACTGGAAAACCCGATAGTTGAAAAAGACATTATCGACCTTGAAAAAAAGATAAGGGCTTTTCGCGAAGGCAAAATACACGACGAAAAATTCAGGAGCCTTCGTTTGGCCCGTGGGGTTTACGGGCAAAGGCAGCCGGGTGTGCAAATGGTGCGCATTAAACTGCCTTTTGGTAAGGTTACCTTTAAACAACTGCTGCGCATTGCCGACATTGCCGACGAGTATGGCAGCGGCAACCTGCACTTAACCACCCGCCAGGATATCCAAATACATTACGTAAGCCTCGACCGCACCCCTGAATTATGGGCAAAACTGGAACAGGACGATATTACACTACGCGAAGCCTGCGGAAACACGGTTCGTAACGTAACCTCGTCGCCCGCTTCAGGCATCGACCCGCAAGAGCCATTTGATGTATCGCCTTACGCGCACGCCACATTCGAATACTTTTTACGTAACCCTATCTGTCAGGAAATGGGCCGTAAGTTTAAAATATCATTTTCCAGCAGTGATGCTGATACTGCTTTCAGCTATATTCACGATTTAGGATTTATCCCTAAACTGCGTAATGGCGATGAGCGCGGCTTTAAGGTGTTACTGGCTGGCGGCTTGGGTGCGCAGCCTGCTTTGGCGCACGCCGTTAAGGAATTTTTACGCGAGGATGAACTGATTCCTTACATTGAATCGGTAATCCGGGTGTTTGACCGTTACGGCGAACGCAATAACCGCAACAAGGCCCGTTTAAAATTTTTGGTACAAAAAATTGGTTTGGATGAGTTTTTAAACCTGGTTGAACAGGAGACTATTGCTACCAAAGTGAAAAGCTATGCTATTAACCGCGATGCCGTACCTCAACCCGCAGCACTTGAAAGCCAGCACGTAGCGGTTACCGAAATCACTAATCCGTTAAAGTACGAGCAATGGCTGGCTACCAACGTTTTTGAACAAAAGCAAAGCGGTTTTTACGGCGTGTATGTGAAAGTACCTGTAGGCGACATCCATACCCCTGACACCCGCCAACTGGTAGAAGACTTGCGCGGCTTGGTAGCTGATGAAATTCGAGTTACCCAAAACCAAGGCTTGCTGTTAAAGTATGCACGTAAAGAAGCGTTACCAGCTATTTACAATGCCTTAGCTGCTGTCCATTTAGCAGAGCCTGGCTTTGATAGCGTAGCCGATGTAACCACCTGCCCCGGTACGGATACCTGTAACTTAGGTATCTCCAACAGCATGACGTTATCTAAGGTGCTTGAAGATGTAATTTACAATGAGTACGAAGACCTGATTTACAATCGCGACATCAAAATTAAAATCAGCGGCTGTATGAACTCGTGCGGGCAGCATGGCCTGGCGCACATTGGTTTTCATGGCAGTTCGTTAAAAGCTGATAAGCGGGTATTACCATCAGTACAGGTTTTATTGGGTGGTGGCACGGTAGGCAACGGCGTTGGCCGTGCAGCCGACAAGGTGATTAAAGTACCTGCCAAACGTGCTACCCATGTTTTGCGGTCAGTGTTAAACGATTACCAGGCTAATACCATTGAGCAGGAAACTTTCCATGCCTATTACGACCGCCAGGGCAAAGATTACTTTTACCAGTTACTTAAGCCTCTGGCTGATTTGACCAACCTGACCGAAGAAGAGTTTGTGGATTGGGGTCATGAAGAAACTTTTGCCACTGCCATTGGTGTTGGCGAGTGTGCCGGTGTAATGATTGACTTGGTAGCTACCCTACTTTTTGAAGCCGAAGAAAAAGCTGGCTGGGCCAAAGAAGCTTATAACGAAAGCCGCTGGGCCGATGCCATTTACCATAGCTACAATACCTTTATCAGCACGGCAAAAGCTTTGTTGCTGGATAAAGGTGTTAATAGCAGCACCCAGATAGGTGTGATTAAAGAATTTGACAACCACTTTGTAAGTACCGGTTTGGTTGAACTACCGGTATCTTTTAACGACCTGGTTTTACAAATCAACCAAAACGAACCTTCGGAAGCCTTTGCTACAGCTTACCTGCAAAGCGCCGAAGAATTTTTAAACGAAATGAAAGCGGCCAGGGAGGCGCTTAAAGCATGATTATTACCACGCAAACAAAAACAGCTTTTAAAGAACCCAAAATTACTTTAGTAGGTGCAGGTCCCGGTGATGCCGAACTGATTACCATTAAAGGGATGAAAGCCCTGCAAACGGCTGATGTTGTTTTATATGATGCCCTGGTTAACGAGGACTTGCTCAGCTTTGCGCCTGCCCATGCACACAAAGTATATGTGGGCAAGCGCTCGGGAGAGCATTCTTACTCGCAGGAGGCGGTTAACAAATTGATGATTGATTACGCCATCAACTACGGCCACGTGGTACGGTTAAAAGGCGGCGACCCGTTTGTATTTGGACGCGGCTACGAAGAACTGGACTTTGCAGCGTCTTACAGCATACCGGCCCAGGTTATTCCGGGCATTTCAAGCTCTATTGGTGTACCAGGTTTGCAGCAAATTCCGGTTACACACCGCGGGCTAAGTGAAAGCTTTTGGGTAGTGACCGGTACTACAGCTGATGGCAACATCTCTCGTGATTTGCATGAGGCGGCCAAAACCAAAGCTACTGTAGTAGTTTTGATGGGACTGCATAAACTGGCCGAAATAGCCGAGGTGTTTAAAGTCGAAGGTAAACACCGCCTGCCGGTAGCACTAATACAAAGCGGCACTACGGCTAACGAGAAAGTGGTGGTAGGCATTGTAGACACGATAATAGAACTTGCCGAAGAAAACAAGATACAGGCGCCGGCCATGATGGTGTTTGGCGAGGTGGTTTCTCTGCACCCCAAGTTTCAACCTATTCGCGAGTTTTATGACATCCTTGCCCAAGAATAGCGAGCTTACTCCGGTTAGCGTTTCAGAAAAACCAGAAGGCAATCAGTTGTTCCCGGTTTTTCTGAAGCTTAACCATTTACATACCGTTTTAATTGGTGCAGGCAACGTAGGGCTCGAAAAGCTCACTGCCCTGCTCAACAACAGTCAGGAGGCTACAGTTACCGTTATTGCCGAAAGCATACTGCCCGAAGTATATGATTTTGTTGCAGCCTACCCTAAAGTAACACTAGTACAAAAAGCATTTACCGAGGATGACCTGAATAATGCTGACCTGGCAGTTGCCGCTACGGCCAACAATGTGCTGAACGAACGCATCAGGCAGGCAGCTCATGCCCGCAAGCTACTCATCAATGTGGCTGACAAGCCAGAGTTGTGCGATTTCTACCTGGGCTCTATCGTCAAAAAAGGAGACCTTAAACTGGCTATCTCTACCAACGGCAAATCGCCAACGGTAGCTAAAAGGCTAAAACAGGTACTGGCCGAAGCCCTGCCCGAAGAGTTAGATACTACCCTGCAACAACTGAGTGCCTTACGCAATACCCTTACCGGAGATTTTGCAGGCAAGGTGAAAGCCTTAAATAAAGCAACGGCTGTTTTAGTAGAACCGAAGCCGGTTAATAAAAAAAATTTTAAATGGCTCATTTGGCTTACCATTGTAGTCTCATTGGGTATTGCTGTAACTTCACTTTGGTTTAACGAGCCCTCCTTTCGGTCGTATGTAGAAGGTGTAGACAAAATCTTTTACTACTTTTTGGCGGCGGGCTTTGTGTTTGCTATGATTGATGGTGCCATTGGCATGTCGTATGGTGTTACATCAACGGCATTTTCGCTTTCTATGGGCGTTACGCCTGCGGCGGCGAGCATGGCCGTGCATTTATCCGAAATTATGAGTAACGGTATTGCCGGCTGGATGCATTACCGCATGGGCAACATCAACTGGAAACTGTTTAAACTGCTCATTATTCCGGGTATATTGGGCGCACTCACCGGCGCTTACCTGGTATCATCATTAGAACATTACACCATGTATACCAAGCCACTGGTATCTGTTTATACCTTAATTTTAGGCTCGGTCATTTTATCCAAAGCCTTTAAAACAGGCAACCGAAAAGCGGGCGATAAAAAAATAAAGCAAATTTCGCTGCTGGGTTTAGGCGGCGGTTTTATAGATGCTGTTGGCGGTGGTGGCTGGGGCTCCATTGTGCTATCATCGTTAATTGCAGGTGGCCGTCACCCGCGTTTTTCATTAGGCACGGTTAAGCTAACCCGATTTTTCATAGCGATGATTGGGTCGCTCACTTTTTTAATTATGCTTAACAGCGCGCCATGGAGTGCTATTGCCGGTTTAATCATCGGCAGTGCATTGGCAGCGCCCATTGCGGCACGTATATCCAACCGTATATCGGTTAAGGTTATTATGGTAGCTGTAGGCATTATTGTTATATTGGTAAGCCTAAAAAGTATTTACGGCTTTGCTATCAAGCTCATTTAATTATGGACCAACTGGCACAACATATTCAAGAACAAACTGCAGGCCTTTCGCCGGGCAGCGCATTGGCCTGGCTGGCTAATGCATTTCCGGGCCAGGTTACTTTTTCTACCAGTTTTGGCTGGGAAGACCAGGTAATCACCCACTTTATTTTTTCGAACAATCTGCCCATCAAAGTCTTTACGCTCGAAACCGGACGACTGTTTCCCGAAACCTACTATGTGTGGAACCGGACCATGGAAATATACGGCAAGCCTATCCATGCTTATTACCCGCAGCACGAGCCGCTGGAACAAATGGTGAGCACTAAGGGCCCGAGCAGCTTTTATGAGTCGGTAGAGAATCGTAAGGAGTGC
>CAXYKR010000086.1:0-11609 GCA_964277815.1 uncultured Mucilaginibacter sp.
CGGTAACCACCATAGGGCACCCTAACTGGGATAAACTAACGTTTTTAAAGCCTGGTATTTTGCAGCATATTAAGGCACATATCACCTCGGCCGATAAGATTAATTATCGCGCTGCAGGTACGGTAAACTTTATCCGCGCTTATCGTAAAGTTTACAAAAAGGAGCCTTCGGCATTTGCCTACAAGGGGTTTGACGAAGGTTATTATTTTGGCGAAGTGCTGGCACAGCAGGATGATGCTTTGAAGCAACTCGACCAGCATGACTATAAGGCGATGCATAACGAGTTTAAGTTTATAAAAAAAGCGGGGCAAGGTTGGATTAATACGCATGTAAATGTGTTTAAATACAATAACTTTGAGTTAAAGAAGGTAGAATGAAAGCCCTTAACCAGCTCAAAACTTTTCAGCGGCTGTTGGCCGATTATCCGGCCGATGTGCAGCTCAGTAAATTTTTGCCTGGTTTTTTCAGGCAAAATAAGCAAATGGGCTCTACCGACCGCCGGGTAGCGAGTCGGTTAATTTATAATTATTTCAGGCTGGGTAAGGCTATTGCCGATGGGCCTGCCGAAGACCGGCTGATGGTTGCCGAGTTTTTGTGTAATACCCAAACTAATTCTTTCATTCAGCATTTTAAACCCGAGTGGGCTGCCTGTATATTTTTTGGACTTGACGAAAAGATACAGATGGTCAAAGCAGCTTATCCATCTTTTAAGCTGGAGGACGTTTATCCGTTCCACCACAAGCTTTCGCCAGCAATTAATAAGGATGAGTTTTTGAAATCCTTTTTCATTCAGCCCGACCTTTTTATCCGTATACGTAAGGGGTTTGAGCAACAGGTAAAAGCTACGCTAAATAAAGCAGGCATCACTTTTAAGGATGAGGGCAACAACTGCTTAACGCTTACCAACGGCATTAAGCTGGATAATTTGTTCCCAAACCAGCACTGGTTTGAAGTGCAGGATTATTCCTCGCAGCAAACGGCACAATACTTTCGTCCGCAAAGATGGGAAAGCTGGTGGGATGCCTGCGCGGCATCGGGCGGTAAAACTTTATTATTGCACGAGCAGGAACCCGACTTAAAGCTGGTGGTGTCAGACAAGCGCGAATCTATTTTAGCCAACCTCGACGAGCGTTTCCGGCAGGCTGGTATCAATAAGTATCAAAAAAAGGTGCTGGATTTAACGCAGAACCCTGATTTTTTGATGCACAATTATGCTTTCGATGGTATTATCCTGGATGCCCCCTGCACCGGCTCGGGTACCTGGGGCCGCACGCCCGAGTTAATCTCACAATTTGAAGACTACCGGATTGATTTTTTTCAGCGCTTACAGCAAAGCATCGCCCAAAATGTGGTGAAATACCTTAAACCCGGTAAGCCTTTAATTTACATCACCTGCTCGGCCTTTAAAGCCGAAAACGAGGATGCTGTCGATTTTTTGGTGAATGAACTGGGGCTGCAATTGGAAGAAATGAAAGTGCTTAAAGGTTATGAGCATAAAGCCGATACCATGTTCGTAGCGAGGTTGATAGCAAAGCCGGACAGTTCTTCAACCACCTTGTAACTTTAAGTTTCAAACCATCTATTTTCTGCTCTGGCTCAACTATTCATGGTTGGATGTGTTGCTTTGGGTAGCTGTAACTTGTTTCGCGGCATGTTTTATGTGCTGAAACGAATTTAATACTACCCTTATGCGTATACATTTTGAAACCATGCAGGCCGAGGTTAAGCGAGTATTGCTTAATATCGGGTTTTCTGATAGCAAGGCCGACGCTTGCGCCACTATATTTACCGAGAACAGCCGCGACGGGGTGTATACCCATGGGTTAAATCGTTTCCCGGTATTTGTACAATATGTTAAAGATGGCTTGGTTAAACCTGATGCCGAGCCTGCCATGCTCAAATTATCCGGCGCTGTCGAAAGGTGGGACGGTAACCTCGGCCCGGGGCCACTTAACGCGCGGTTTTGTATGGATAGGGCTATTGCACTGGCCAAAGAGCATGGTATTGGTTGCGTGGCCATACGTAACACTAACCATTGGATGCGTGGCGGTACCTACGGCTGGCAGGCGACCGATGCCGGCCTGATTGGGATTTGCTTTACCAACACCATCGCTAACGTACCACCCTGGGGTGGTACAGAGCCGCGCCTGGGCAACAATCCGGTAGTCATAGCGGTGCCGCGCGAGGGCGGGCATGTAGTATTAGACATGGCCGTATCTCAATATTCGTTCGGTAAACTGCAGCAGTATCGCACCAGTGGTGATGAGTTGCCTTTACCCGGCGGTTACGATAAAGAAGGTAGGCTATCTACCAACGCCGCTGCCATTATTGATAGCGGGCGGTTACTGCCGGTTGGTTTCTGGAAAGGCTCGGGCTTGTCGCTAATGCTTGATTTACTGGCAACAGTATTGAGCGATGGAAAGTCTACTGCCGAAATTACCAAGAGCGAAGCAGAGTACGGCGTATCTCAGGTGTTTATCTGCATCAAGCCATCTCCAGATAATAATGAAGCTTTAATTGAGCAGATATTGGAATACACCAAAGGCGCAAAGCTGATTGGTGATAATGATGCCATCCGTTACCCTGGTGAGAGTACTTTAAAAACACGCCATAAAAATATAAAAGAAGGCGTCCCGGTTGACGAAGCCATTTGGGCTAAGGTGCAGGCACTGTAAACAATAACGGCACCGCGAGGTGCTGTTATTGTTATTCTCCTTTTAATACAATTTGTTCATCTTTTTCGTGTACCAGGTGTGCAAATTTATCCCAAAAACCATCTTTAGGCAGCGGTGCTATAATATCAACCGGCTCTTTTTTTACCGGGTGGATAAATTGCAAACGGCGTGCATGCAGGCAGATGCTCTTTTTTAAGCTTCCGCGAGGATAGCCGTATTTATTATCGCCAACAATAGGACAATTCAGGGTAGATAACTGCACCCGTATCTGGTGCGGCCTGCCGGTAATAGGGTTAACCTGTATCAGGTAATAGCCATTCAGCTCACCGGCTAAGCGGTAGTGCAATTCCGAACGCAGGCTGCCCTGCACTTCATGCCCATGAGCCTTAGTTACATTTTTTTGCGGATTTTTAACCAGCCAGTGCACCAGATTGCCGTAAGGCGGCTCGGGACGATTGCGTACTACGGCGTAATAGGTTTTACGCATTTCGCGCGTTTTAAACATCTGGTTCAGCCGTTCCAGCGCTTTACTGGTTTTGGCAAATAATATAACGCCGCTTACCGGTCGGTCCAGGCGGTGCACTACACCTAAAAAGGCACCGTTGGGTTTGCTATATTTTTTGGCTAAATATTTTTTTACCTTTTCGTCTAAAGGTTCATCGCCGGTATCGTCTACCTGTACAATGTCGCCTGCCCGTTTGTTAATGGCAATAATATGGTTGTCTTCATACAAAACGTCAAAGTCGGTAATGTCAGCGTTTATGTTTTGCATGTGTGTTAAGTTAGTTTGTAAATAAAAATACGATTTCGGGCAGTGATTGTTTGGCCGTTTTATACCATCCTTACAACCTGAGTTGTACAGTAATTAAAGCGGGTTCAAAGATGAATTATAGTACAGGCATAAATTAATACTGCTCTTTGCTGTTCGGGAAGTCCTGCGCTTTTACATCACTTACATAATGCTGTATGGCCTCGCTCATCACCTCGTACAGGCTGGCATACTGGCGTAAAAAACGCGGACGGAAACCTTTATTCAAACCCAGCATATCGTGTATCACCAGTACCTGCCCGTCGCAATGTTGCCCGGCACCAATACCAATGGTGGGTATCAGCAGGCTCTGCGTAACTTCTTGCGCTAAGGCAGCCGGTATTTTTTCGAGGACTACGGCAAAGCAGCCCAACTCCTGCAGCTTGGCAGCATCTTCACGTAATTTTTGTGCTTCGGCTTCCTGCTTGGCTCGCACCGTATAGGTGCCGAATTTATAAATAGATTGTGGGGTTAAACCCAAGTGTCCCATTACAGGTATACCTGCTGTTAAAATGCGGGTTACCGATTCGGCAATTTCGATACCGCCTTCCAGTTTCACGGCGTGGGCACCCGATTCTTTCATAATGCGGATAGCCGAACTCAATGCTTCTTTTGAATTACCCTGGTAAGAGCCGAAAGGTAAATCAACCACCACCAGCGACCGGTTAGCTGCCCGTACCACCGACGAGGCATGATAAATCATTTGGTCGAGCGTGATAGGGAGGGTGGTTTCGTGCCCGGCCATCACGTTCGAGGCCGAGTCGCCTACCAAAATCACATCAATACCGGCATCATCCACAATCTTAGCCATGGTATAATCATAGGCTGTAAGCATGGCTATTTTTTCGCCAAGGCCTTTCATGGCCTGCAAACTATGGGTAGTAACGCGCTTAATTTCTTTATTTACTGACATGATTTAAATGTAGATTTTAACAGGTACAAGGCCCTTGTAATTTGTTTAATTGCCGATTTTTGGAATAAACTGCACTGTTTAAACAGGGCAATGGTGTAAACGGCACAAAGGTAGAAACAACTACTTAATAAATTGTTGAAAATTTACATAGTGTAAACACTAAAATAACGTATTTTTGCGGCGTGAAAACAGAAGCACGTTTGTTGTTGCAAAACTACTGCCTTCACGGAGCTGTACCGCAGGCCAACCGGCCCATTTTTAATCCTTTTATATTTTTTGTAAGATGACCAACTACACAAAGCTACCGGCTATTTTGTTACTTGCTGATGGAACCGTTTTTCATGGCAAAGCTGCCGGAAAAATTGGTACAACCACCGGCGAGATTTGCTTTAACACCGGCATGACAGGTTACCAGGAAATTTTTACAGACCCTTCATACTTCGGGCAGATTATGGTAACCACCAATGCACACATTGGTAATTACGGTATTACTAAAGAAGAAATCGAATCGGACAAAATTCAGATTGCCGGGCTGGTTTGTAAAAACTACAATATTGCCTACAGCCGTAAACAAGCTGATGAATCTATACAGGATTATTTCCAGGAGCAAAACATTACCTGTATTTCTGATATCGACACCCGCCAGCTGGTTCGTCACATCAGAGATAAAGGTGCCATGAACGCCATTATTTCTTCTGAAATACTGGACATCGAAGAATTAAAAAAACGTTTGGCTGCAGTGCCATCCATGGATGGCCTGGAGTTGTCATCTCAGGTATCTACCGATAGCACTTACACCGTGGGCGACGAAAACGCACCTTACCGTGTAGCGGTATTAGATTTGGGCGTGAAGAAAAATATCTTGCGCAACTTTACCGACCGTAACGTTTATGCCAAAGTATATCCGGCTAAAACTTCGTTCGAAGAAATGGAGAAAGATTTTAAACCAAGCGGTTACTTTATCTCCAATGGCCCCGGCGACCCATCGGCTATGCCATACGCGGTAGAGACCGTGAAAGATATCTTAGAGGCTGATAAACCAATGTTCGGTATCTGTTTAGGCCACCAGTTACTGGCTTTGGCTAACGGAATCCCAACCAAAAAAATGTTCAACGGTCACCGTGGCTTAAATCACCCGGTAAAAAATATTATTAAAGACCACTGCGAGGTTACTTCGCAAAACCACGGTTTTGGCGTAGTGCAGGAAGCTGTCCGCGCATCTGACAAAGTAGAAATTACTCACGTTAACCTGAACGACCAATCGATTGAAGGTATCCGTGTAAAAGATAAAAAGGCATTTTCTGTACAATATCACCCTGAGTCTTCACCAGGCCCGCACGATAGCCGTTACTTATTCGACGACTTTGTTGAGTTGATGAAGTAATAAAACATAATATGATGAAGAGCCGGTTAAGCAATTGACCGGCTCTTTTTGTAGACAAAAAAAGTTTCCAGATAGTTATTGACGTGCCTACTGGCAACTTTGTCGATACAATATTAGATTTAGTCGTTTATTATTGTTAAATTAACATTTATCCATTAGCTTTATAAGCAAATTAAACCAGTTATATTTTCAGTGTCTAACTTAAAATGAACTGAACCATTGCGCCAACTCGAACCATGAATAAATTTTTATCTGTTTTTGCCATCTTAATTATGCTCGTTGCTGCTTCTTGTCAGAAAGCAGAGATGAACAATCCGGCTAATGCAGATACAGCAACATTGGTTAAACAGGCAGCTATCACCATCGTTAACGGTCCGCTTACGGCCAGCGTAAACCAGGAAGTAAGCTTTAACGTGTCATGGCCTTACACCGGCAACTGCGAAAAATTCAAGAGTTTTAAAACAAGTACACTTAAAGACACCACGCATATTAAACTCTTTGTGGCTACTAATGCCAATGAGGATTGTACCGGTAAAGAAGTTAAGCGTTCGTCTGTTTACAAATTTAAAGCAGCTAATCCCGGCATTTACATCTTAAAGTTTGTTGGTGCCGATAATAAGCCGGGTATCATTGATACGGTGAGAGTGAAATAACCAATACCCTTCTGTTTCAAAGCAAATTCCTATTTTTTGTTGATTATTCCATCTGTTTTTAACAGCAGATGTGCTTTTGTGGAAAAGTATATCTAAAACTGGCCTGCCTTTTGCCTCTACTTCATAAACATCAATACTATGAAAAAGGGAGATACCGTACATTGGAAATGGGGCAAATCGGAAGCCGAAGGTAAAATTGAAGCTAAACACGAAGAGCCAGTAAAGAAGCAGAGCAAGGGCAGCACTATTAAACGCAAAGCCAGCAAAGACGAACCGGCCTATGAAATTAAGCAGGAAGATGGCACAAAGGTGCTAAAGTCGGAAAGCGAACTGAAAAAAGGAAAGAAGAAATAGGTGTTACATTATAGAGTAAAGAATCAAGAATATAGATACTAAAATATCAAAACTGATTTAGCATTATATTATTGATTCTTTACTTTATACTGTCTTCTGAATCTGTACTCTCGACTCTAAGCACTATTCTTTAATATATACCTCACCTTTATAAGGATCGATGGTATCGTAAAATTTGTATTGGGCCACATGTAGCAGGTAATAGGTCATGATGTCGCACCAGCAAATTTCATCGTGAAAAATAGGTACTTTAGGAAATTTACCTTCCTGTTTACTCTCTTCTTTATTATAGTTATACTCTCCATCATGTTGTTTAATCCACTCCCTGAACTGGTCAAATTCGGCAGGCTCCGAAAAAACAATCTTAAAGTGTGTTTCCTCCGTAACGGATTTTAAGTCATCATTCATGTAATGATGAAACTTGTGCCGGTGACGTATAATTTTGGCGGTATGCATAGATGTTGCGCTATTAGTTGGTAGCTTAACAACGAACGGTTGTCTATGTTTAAAGTAATAAGTGCCTAATTAAAAAAGTATTCTAAGGCAGTTTAATCCCGCTTTTACTTTCTACTCCACACCACCGCCCACATGATGTTCTTCCAAATCACATCCACCTCAGCAAAGCCAACCGCTTCCAGTTGCATAAGGTGCCAGCCCACCGGTGTGTGATAATCGTGTGCTTCCTGGTGTTCCATCCATAACTGCCAGTCGGCCTTGGTAGAGCCTAATTTAAAAGCCTCTTCTTTCCAGCGAGCAATGTGTTTTTGATAAATCTCGTCGGTAACGCCGCGTGTTTGGTCGGCCCATACGAAAATACCGCCGGGTTTGAGTAAGCGGTGTACCTGCGCATACAGGCCTGTCTTGGCTTCGTCGGGTATATGGTGAATGGCGATACTTGATATAACAAGGTCGAAGGTTTCGGGTGCAAAATTGAGTTCGCTAAAATCTTGCTGATGGTAAAAGACGTTTTTGTGTTGAGCAAAGCGCTGCCGGCATTCCTGTAAAATATCGGCCGATAAATCAAGTGCGTGTATGGATGCTCCGGGATAATGCTGCAGGGCGACGGCCGTGAGGTTGCCGGTGCCGCAGCCCAAATCTAAAATTTGCTGCGGTTGTAGGTCGTTGGGTATGTAGTGGAACAGGTTATAAAATATCTCATCATAACGGGGCACGCAGCGGATGATGAGTTCGGTATACCGGTTGCTCAGCTGGTTGTAAAAGGCTTCAACACTTTCCATGTTTCGAAGATAAAGATTTGCGGCTGCGGATTACCGTCAGCGAAACTTATCTGCCATAAAGTACGGTCATTGTTACGCAATGGCTAAAACTATGAACTGAAAACTAAAATACCTACCTTCACCGGTTCGAAAATCACGCTGATAAAATATGAAACTGTTAGAAGGAAAAACCGCATTAATTACGGGAGCATCTAAGGGTATAGGCCGTACAATCGCGGCAAAATTTGCCGAGCACGGCGCCAATGTAGCTTTTACCTACCTGTCGTCGGTAGAGAAAGGCCAGGCGTTGGAGCAGGAACTTCAGGCACACGGCACACAAGTTAAAGGCTACCGTTCTGATGCCTCTAAGTTTGATGAGGCTGATAAATTAATCAATGATATTGTGGCCGATTTCGGTAAACTGGATATTGTAGTGAACAACGCCGGTATCACCAAAGACGGTTTGCTGATGCGCATGACCGAAGACCAGTGGGATGAAGTGTTAGACGTAAACCTGAAATCAATATTTAACGTTACCAAAGCCGCCTCACGTGTGATGATGAAAGCCCGTCAAGGTGTATTCATCAACATGAGCTCGGTAGTAGGGGTGCAGGGTAATGCCGGGCAGGCCAACTACGCCGCTTCAAAGGCAGGTATCATCGGTTTTTCTAAATCGGTAGCCAAAGAGTTAGGCTCGCGTAATATCCGTACCAACGTGGTTGCGCCGGGTTTCATCAAAACAGAAATGACCGAAGTACTTGACCCTAAAGTGGTAGAAGGCTGGACTCAAAATATTCCGCTTAAACGCGCCGGCGAAACTGAAGACATTGCCAATGCCTGTATTTTCCTGGCTTCAGATATGAGCGCTTACATTACCGGTCAGGTCATCGCTGTTGACGGCGGTATGTTGTAGGTCGTCAGTTGATGGTTCATGGATTTTGTATAGTACATTAACCTATCGTCTATGAACCATCAACATTTAATTACCAATACTATTTTGCAAATGGCTGCCGCACGTGGCGCGGATAAAACCATTTGCCCGTCCGAGGTAGCCCGGGTACTCTTCCCGGCCGACTGGCGCACGCACATGGATGAAGTAAGGCAGTGCGCTGTTGATCTGCAGCGAGCAGGGCAGGTAAGCATTACCCAAAAAGGCGAGCCTGTTGATGCCGGAAATATTAAAGGCCCTATCCGTATTAAAATTGTAACCACTTCTTAGCCGGTATTTAATAGGTGGTATTTTTACTAAATAAAAAGCTATTTTAGGCCTGTAATGGGTGGCTATGTGCTTTTATCTGTAAACCATCACCTGGTGCTGAATTCTGTAATCAATTATTCTTCCCTGCTTTTTTCGGTGACCTGGGGCCAGGTATCGGGCTGGTGGACGCCGGTTTGCCTGCTGCTGGGCATTTTGTATGCCTGGCTGATGTACCGGCAGCCGGTTAATATGTCCGGCAAAATCCGTTACCTGCTGGCAGTATTACGTGGCATAGCGGTGTTTTTAATTGCCTTTTTGCTGGTTTCGCCGCTCATCAAAACCGTTACCTATCAGCCGCAAAAGCCACTGGTACTTATTGCGCAAGATAATTCATCATCTATCACCACTTTCAAGCCCAAATCCTTTGATGTTAGCCGGTTTAACAAACAGCTGGCAGACCTGAAAGGATTACTGGGAAGCGATTACGATGTACGCGAGTTTAATTTTGACCGTGATTTGCATACCGGCTTAAGCACGGCTTATAGCGGCAAGCAAACCAACCTTTCCGCCGCTTTTAAGCAGTTAAACGAGCAATTCGTTAACCAGAATGTGGGGGCATTAATATTGCCTACCGATGGTTTGTACAACCAGGGTGCCGACCCGCAATACGAGGCTCGCAACCTTAAGACCAGCATTTATCCTATTGCTTTGGGCGATACCGTACCGCGCCGGGATTTGCTGATTGGAAATGTGAATTACAACAAAACCGCCTTTTTAGGCAACGATTTTATAATTGAAGTGCTGGCCGAGGCTTACCAAAGCCAGGGCGAAAACATGCGGCTTACCGTAACCGAAAACGGCCGGGTATTGCATACTCAAACTATAGCGGTAAACAGTCAGGCTTTTCATAAAGCGGTGAGTGTGAAATTGAATGCCGACCGCAAAGGCGTACATCAATATCAAATTAAACTCGCACCAGTGAGCAACGAGCTATCGGTGCAAAACAACGAGGAAACGGTTTACATTGAGGTGCTGGATGCCAGGCAAAAGGTGCTGCTGGTATATAACAGCCCGCATCCCGACGTAACGGTGATTAAGCAACTGGTAGAGCATAATAAAAACTACGAGTTGAAAGCCGTTCAGGCGAACAGCATCAACACCATAAAGCTGAGTGATTACGGCCTGATTATTTTATACCAGTTAACCACCGGAGATAACCTGGCTTTACGAAATTTTGCGGCGCAAAGCAAAGTGCCGTTATGGTATGTAGTCGGAGCACAAAGCGACCTCAACGATTTTAACGAGGAGCAAAGCACCATACGCATTATTGCCGGCCGAACCGATGTGCAGGAAGAGTTTGCTGTACCAGTAACCGGGTTTTCGTTATTTACTCTTTCCGATTCAACACTTAGCAAACTCAATAAGTTTCCGCCCTTGCTGGCGCCGTTCGGCAATTATGGGTCGGCTGCAGGAGCATCAGTGCTGTTAAAGCAAAAAATTGGCAGCGTTAGTACCACTTATCCTTTGCTGGCCTTTCAGGAGGCCGACGGGCGGCGTACCGCAGCCTTAACCGGCGAAAGATTATGGCGCTGGAACTTGGCCGAGTATGAAACGTATGGCAACCATGCGGCTTTAGAAGAATTATTTGGCCAGAGTATCCAGTACCTTACCGCAAACGCCAACCGGCAACGCTTCAGGATTTACCCGGCTAAAAACGTTTTTGACGAAGGCGAGAACATCCTGCTTAATGCCGAATTGTATAATGACGCCTTACAACTCATCAACACGCCCGATGTTAACATCACGCTAAAAAATGCTGCTACCAAAAAAAATTACAGTTTTTTATTTAGCCGTGCCGGGCAAAGCTATCAGCTTAATGCCGGTACGTTACCTGCTGGTGCTTACAGTTATTCGGCAGCAAGTAAATTGGGCAACAAAACGTTTAATACGAAAGGCCAGTTAACGGTAAAAGCTTTAATTCTCGAGAGCAGGCAAAGTGCAGCAAACCACCAGTTACTATACAACCTGGCCCGGCAATCGGGCGGGCAGGTACTACAGCCGGCACAAATGGGACAACTGGCCGATTTAATTCGCAAAAACGACAATATCAAAACCATAGTTTACGACGACCAGCAGTACACCGACTTGGTAGACAGCAAATGGGTTTTCGTACTGATACTGGCGTTGCTGAGCACCGAGTGGTTTTTACGCAAGCGGCAAGGGGAGGTTTAATGTTCAATATCTTAAATATAATTGAGCTATTAGGTACCGTTGCCTTTGCCATCTCCGGGGCGTTTTCTGCCATGCAAAAGCGGCTGGATGCTTTTGGGGTGCTGGTTATCGCATTTATTACAGCCTTGGGCGGCGGTACCATTCGTGATGTGCTGATTGGGTATACGCCGGTAAG
>CAXYKR010000087.1:0-3439 GCA_964277815.1 uncultured Mucilaginibacter sp.
CAACCTGCGCAGTAATGCTGCCAGACAGTAAAATCATGCCGGCCAGCATCAATAATTTAGTCATTTAATTGATGTTGTATTTTGAGCGAAATAAGTGGATGATTGCGCTTTGATAAGCCTGCAGTTAACTATGCTTTGAGACTATATTCCCGAATCAATCGAGAATACATATGTACAACCCGGCAGATAAATTTCAATAGCTCTGCAAATTAAAGCATAGCTGCTAAGGCTTAAATAAGCGACACGTGATGACAGTCTTTACTCATGTTTATAGAATAAAGCTGTGCTATCAAAATCGGGATTAAACGACTTGTTTGGGCGGCCTGAATATGGAGGAAAGGTAGCGGCTACTGTAATGATAGTTGTAAACCGGGTAGGCTTCCTGAGTGGCAGATGCTGTGCCCGGCTCGGTAACTGAAAAACGGAATGGTTCCTGCAAGAACGAAACTTCCAGGCGGTTTAAACGGTCTTTAGACTCCTGCTTTTTTTCGTTTTCTTCGGCCTGCCGGATTTTTTTCATGAAATAACATTTGCCGTCGCAATGCAGCCAGGGGCGCGATTTGTTGATACAAAGTTTTTCGGCAATATATTTTTGGTTCAGGGTTAAGCCGGCATACACTGCATACATCGAAAAGTGGGCACTAATCAATGCAATGAGTAAAAACAGGGCTGTAAACCTTTTAAACATCGCAGCAAAGGTATAAGAAATTGTTTTTAAAAAGTCTGGTTTTTTCCGTTAAATCCGGGTGCCATAGCTGCTTCGTAGTTTTAAATCTATTATAAAATAGCTTTCTATCAGTAAATCAACTGTTTTTGCTGAAAAGTTTCGTTTTTTCGTTTCATCATTCCTATATTGACTAAAAATGTAGTTATCTATGATGAACAAGAACCTAATCCTTGCAGCGCTGGGTAGCCTGGCTTTGCAAAATGCTGTTGCTCAGAGTACCTCACACCTGAGCCTGTCTGACACCAAGCCAAAGCCCAACGAAAAAATCACTGTAACCTACGACCCCACCGGAACACCTTTAGCCGGCGAAAAGGTATTGAGCGGGTTGGTTTATTTTTTAGATAACAAAGATTACCCGGTAGCAGATTTAGAACTTAAACCCAGCGGTAAACAGCTTAAAGGCGAGTTTACGGTTCCTGCCAATGCTAAAGCCTTTTTTGTAAAGATATTTAACGATAACAAAACTGACGATAACGGCGAAAAAGGATACACTTATTACGTTTATAACAGCACCACACCGGTAGAAGGGGCTTATGCCTCAAAAGCTTACATGCTGTATAGCGGAATGGGGGAGGCCTTAGCCAAAATTAAAAGTAATAAAGAAGAGGCTGCTTCTTTATACAAACAGGAGTTTGCTGCTCATCCGGGTGCCGAAAAAGAGTACCGGACAAATTATTATGGGCTATTGGCAGCCAATAAAAATCCGGAATCAGCTAATTTGTTAGCGTCAAAAGTTGCGGAATTAGAGAAGAATAACGATGAGAAGGATTTAATGGCAGCTTACAGCGTTTATGCACGCACCGGTAAAAAGGCAAAAGCCGACTCGTTATCAGCCGTTATTAAAGCTAAATACCCCAACGGAGATTTAACAAAAAACGATTTGGGAATGGCCTTTAACCGGGAACAAGACCTGAAAAAGAAAGAAGCGCTTTACAGTGAGTTTGTTGCCAAATATCCAGAAAAGGCTGATGAGAAATTTAGCGTTCAGGATAATTTAAGGCTGCAGTTGGCCATGGCTTATTTGAAAGCTGGCGATATGGCGGGCTTTGAAAAATGGGCAGCGCAGGTAAAAAGTAATAAAGCAGGACTGGCAAACACCTTGAACAGTGCTGCCTGGAAATGGGCTGAAGCGGGTACCAAATTGGATGAAGCAGCTGTGCTATCTAAACGGTCGCTGGATATTATGAATGGCCAGATAAAAAATCCGGAAGCAGGCAGATTCTCGTCACCCGGAATGGTAGCAAAAAATGCGCAACGCTCTTATGATATGTATGCCGATACTTATGCTTATATCTTATACAAGCAAGGTAAATTTAAGGAAGCAATCGCTTATGAGAAACCGGTTTATGAAAGAGCAAAAGACGATGGTGAAATAGCCCAGCATTACGCCTTGATGCTGAAAGGCTCCGGCGATATGAAGCAAGCGCAGCAGGTATTGGAACAGGCCATGAAAAACGGTAAAGCAACTGTAGCCATGACCGATTTGATGAAAGAAGTTTACGTAAAAAACAAAGGCACTGATAAAGGTTTTGATGAATACGTAACTTCATTAAAAGACGTATCGGCGGCGGCAATAAAGGCAAAACTGGCTAAACAGATGATTAACCAGCCGGCACCTGCTTTTGCATTAAAAGATTTTGATGGCAACACCGTTTCGTTGGCGAGCCTGAAAGGCAAAGTGGTAGTAATTGATTTTTGGGCAACCTGGTGCGGGCCTTGTAAAGCTTCGTTCCCGGGTATGCAAATGGCTGTAAACAAATACCAGAGCAATCCGAATGTTAAGTTCCTGTTTATTGATACCTGGGAAAACGGCGACAATTTTAATGCTGATGGGGCAAAGAAATTTATTGCCGACAACAAATACAGCTTTTATGTGCTGCTGGACGAAAAAGGGGCCGACGGACGCCAGTCTAAAGTAGTAACCAGTTTTGGGGTTAGCGGTATCCCTACCAAGTTTGTTATCGACGGTGCTGGCGCTATCCGCTTTAAACACGTAGGCTACTCAGGAAGTGATGCCGCCGTGCTCGACGAAATATCGGCCATGGTTGATATGACACTGAGCCCTGATGCAGTAACTAACGCTGCCAAAGTAACCAAACTCGAAGAATAACAATCTTTGATTATAGTACAAAAGCCTTTCTGCACTTGCAGAGAGGCTTTCGTATTTATAAGCATATCAAGGCTATGAGCGCTTTCTTATACTTCATACTCCTTTGATTTCATTCGGAATTTCACAATGAATATTGAGGCTTATTTATTTGATGTTGATTGAATCGAATATTTTTTGTGTAACTGCTCAATATAAGCCATGGTTGTTGTGGAAAAAAGATAAGGCTTGGTTTTGTCTTTTTTAGCAGCCTCCTGGTACAGCATAAAAAAATAAAACGGGTCTTCGATGCGAGGTAATAGTTTAGTCTTCAAACCATTTTTCTCAATGTAATAACTCATATAAGTACCCGGCACATGTCCGCTGGTATACGGTGTGCCTTTCAAATATTCTCGGAATTTGATGGTAGTATCTTTTTGAGCATTAATCTGAAGCATAGAATCCAGGCGGGGCATAATGCGCTTCCCCTCATCAAAAAACTCCTGAAAATAGCGCTGTGAGCTAAGCAGTGTTTTAGCGGTATCGGTCATGTATTTTTTGTCTACCATATCTGCGGTACCCTCATTCATGATGACGTACATAACGGTTGCTGCGCTTTCGTCCTG
>CAXYKR010000088.1:0-8904 GCA_964277815.1 uncultured Mucilaginibacter sp.
TGCACAAGGCCAAAAACAATGCTGCCGACCCGGTTAAGCTTTGGGATGTAGAAAACCTGTCGGGTACCTATGCTTACTCCGAGTATGAGCACCACGATTTTGTAACCGAGAATGATTACCAGAAAACCTATAAGGTAGCGCTGGCTTATAACTACATAAACCCCGCTAAATACTATGCGCCTTTCGAAAAGGTGATTAAAAGCAATATGCTGTCGCTGTTTAAAGATATTAACTTCAGCATACTACCATCGCGTTTAAATCTGGCCATTAGCTTAGACCGTTTTTATGCCGAAAATACTTTGCGCGAAAACGACCCCAATAATTTTTTACCGATACCGACTACCAACTTTAATAAAAACTTTAACATCACCCGTATATATGGCATCGGCTGGAATTTAACCAAGTCGTTACAGATGGATATTGATGCGACCAACCTTGCCGTGGTAGACGAGCCGGCCGGCCGCATTAACGGCTTAAAGCGCGACACGTTGTGGAACAACCTGAAGCGTTTGGGCCGCACCACCAACTATAATCATACCATCAACTTTAACTACACCTTACCCATCAGTAAAGTGCCGGGACTGGATTGGGTAAGCGCTGTTGCCCGTTACAGTACTAATTTTAACTGGCAAACCCAGCCTACTTTTGCATTGCGTAATGATGCTTTTGATGTAGGTAATACGATTCAAAACTCTCGGTCGGTACAGTTAAACCCTACGCTGAGCTTTACCGGTTTGTATAATAAGTTTGCTTATCTGCGTAAATTCAACGGTGCAAGTAACAATACCAGCGCAGGCAGCAAAATATTGGTAGGCTTACTAACCAGTATTAAAAATCTGGGTGCTACCTATACCCGTAGCGAGGGTACTTTTTTACCGGGCTATTTACCAGGCACCTCGCTGGCTGGCCAGGATTTAGATTATAACGCGCCGGGTATTGGCTTTTTATTAGGCAGCCAGGCAGATATACGTGCCAAAGCGGTAAGCCGGGGCTGGCTAAGCACCGACTCGTTGCAAAACCAGTTGTATGCTACTACGCTGAATGAAGATATGCACTTCAGGAGCACCATCCGACCGTTTGCCGATTTAAATATTGAGCTGACGGCTTTCCGTACCCGCGACCGTAATTACCAGACTAACTATAAATACAATACCAATTCAGGCAGTTTCGAAAGCCTGAGCCCGATTACTTCAGGTACTTATAGCGTATCCTTTATGTCGTTAGGTACAGCGTTCAGCAAGGCCAGCGGAGTAACCAATTATTCGAGCACCTTTCAGCAATTGCTGGATAACCGTCAGGTAATTTCTCAGCGCCTGGGGCAGCAAAACGCTAACTCGACAGGCAGTACCAATGGTTATCGTGATGGTTATGGGCCAAATCAGCAGGATGTATTGGTGGCTTCATTCCTGGCAGCGTATAGCGGCAAAGATGCCGGAAAGGTTAGCTTAAATAGCTTCCCGCAAATACCAATCCCTAACTGGCAGCTAACTTATAACGGGCTAAGCCGGATAAGTTGGTTCAGGGAGTTGTTTGATGCGTTCGACTTGCGCCATGGTTACCGCTCTACCTATAGCGTAAACAGCTATAACTCGCTCATCAGGTATAAAGAAGTAAACGGTGCATCAAGCGAACGTGATGTTAACAAAGACTTTTTACCGTTTTACCAGTTTACGCAGGTAACCCTGTTTGAGCAGTTTGTACCATTAGTGGGTATGGACATCCGCTTTAAAAACAGCATGACCATTAATGCCGAGTACCGTAAAAGCCGTACATTAAGCTTAAGCTTACTCAATAGCCAGCTGGCCCAGCAGAATGAGAATATTGTGGTGTTGGGCTTTGGTTATCGTACCCGCAGTTTAAGATTACCGTTTAGATTGCTCAATGCTAAAACCAATAACGACATCAACTTTAAAATGGATTTTGCTATACGCGATAATAAAATCATGATTTATCGTGCCGACGTACAAAGCGCTGAAGTATCATCAGGCGCTAAAAACATCACCTTACGCCCATCGATTGATTATGTAATCAGCCAGCGTTTCAACCTCAACCTGTTTTACGATTCTAACATTACCAAGCCGTATACTTCGCAAACTTTCAATACAGCTTATACCAACTTTGGTATCAACCTAAAAATGATGCTGCAATAAAAAGCCCGACTTTGAGGTGAAGTCAGGCTTGATGCTATTACTATTTTTTCTATTGCTGTTGCTGCTGTTGTTGCTGAAGCAGCAAGGCTTCCCGGTAACGGCGGTAACTGTTTGTGGTAAATACCTCGTTTTCGGCAGCCTGTATAAAGCTGTTTTCGGGTAAAATTGAAGTGCTTTCGGTAGCATTGCTGGGCTGGTCCTGGTACTCAACGCTCACTTTAACCTCGAGCATATGGCCTGACGAGCCTTTGTAAACTCCCTTTACTGGTGAGCAGTCCGAAAAATTGCGGCCGACAGCTAAGCGTACGTGTGTTTCGTTAGCTACGCAATTGTTGGTTGGGTCGATGCCGAGCCAGCCATAGTCGGGTAGGTAAACCTCGGCCCAGGCGTGGGTAGCGCCTTCGCCGCGCATACCGTTGCGGTTAGGGCAAATATACCCGCTCACGTACCGAGCCGGTATATTCAGCAAGCGAAGCATCAGGATAAGGATATGCGCAAAGTCCTGGCAAACGCCTGCTTTTAGGTTCCATACTTCGGTTAAAGTAGTTTCAACGGTGGTGACACCCGGCAAATACTTAAAGTTGCGATACACGTACTCGCAAAGGCGCAAAGCGGTTTGGTAAGGTGTTTCATCGTCTTGCTGTACTTGCTTAATGATAGTTTGTACCTCGGGCAGCGCTTCAAAGTACTCGTGTTTTAAAAAATCAATATAGGGTACAATGTATTGCAGGGCTTGTAGCTTTTGCCATTGCTCTGATGCAGACATGGTATCAACCGGCAATTCGCGGGGTTTGGTAACCACCAGTACCTCTGAGTTAATCACCAGGCGGTTATGCTGCTCCAGGTAAGTAAAACTGCCTACCTCGTTGCCGTAGTAATCAATATAAGTATCTACCAACGGGTTGCCGGTAATGGTGAGGGTATGTTTTAATACATCCTGGTGCACATCTACAATCGGGAACAAAATAACCTGATTGGCACTGTCGCGCACCATTCCCTCGTAGGTATAACGGGTGATGTGTTGTATCTTAAATTCGGGCATCGGTTAATCAGCTTTTAAATTAGGAATTAGCAAAATAATGCTCGTTCAGCAGGTTGCCTATACCATACAGGTCTTTTTTAATTTGGGTTAAAAACTGGTGCAGGCCCACTTGGCTGATGCTTTGTGTAGAACTGTATTGTATAGAGCTTTGCAGCTTACCCATCTGGAAAGCAATATCACGGTAGTTGCTCAGGTTGCTCTCTTTTTTCAGCCGTTCGTAATACCGGCCAATGTTATTGACCGAGTAAATTACCGAACGGGGAAAATCCGTATTCAGCATCACCAATTCCATTACGCTTTCGGCCTCGATGCCATCACGATAAGTTTTCAGGTATAATTCATAACCACCTATTGATTGCAGCAGGTGTTTCCAGTAAGTGGTATCGGTTAATAAATCCGGATTGTTATTGACCGACCCGAACTTGATGTCCAGCAAATCAATGGCCTGTATGCTGCGCTCCAGAAACTTGCCGATATTCATAAAACTCCGGCCTTGCCCGCGTTCCATGCTTACCTCCGCAGTACCGTAATACAGCATAATTTGCTTGTTTAGGTTATCCAGCACGCTGATTGGATCGTCGTGAAGCAGTCTTTCGGTGATGCTGGGGTCTTTAACGCAATGGTAATACTCATTTAAACATTGCCATAAGTCGCGGGTGATATGTTCTTGCACGCTGCGGGCATTTTCGCGGGCCAGCGTAATCATATTTAAAATCGAATTGGGGTTGATACGGTCGGTTACCATATAGGCAAGCACGGCTCTGCTGTCGTTATCCAGCTTACTCATCAATTCGGCATCTGCCACCGAGTAAATGCGGATAACCGGCTTCCAGGTAAACTCCCGTACGGCATCCTGCGATGATGCATAGTTAATTTTGAGCATGCGTAAAATACCGTCGCTACGCTCAATGTAACGGCTCAACCAATAAAAACTTGCTGCTACTCTGCTTAACATTTGGCCCCCTAACCGCCTAAAGGCGGAATATATTTTATACGTTTAATTTCTTTTATTAATGAGTTGATGATATTAATCAAGCACCCAGGTGTCTTTACTGCCGCCTCCTTGAGAACTGTTTACTACCAGCGAGCCTTCTTTAAGGGCTACCCTTGTCAACCCTCCCGGCACTATTTCAATACCATCAGGGCCGCATAAAGCGTACGGACGCAAATCAATACGTCGCGGCTGCAGGCTACCCTGCAAATAGCAAGGCGCTGCCGACAGGGCAATGGTGGGTTGCGCAATAAAATTGCGTGGGTCTTTTAATATCTCTTTTTTATAGTCTTCAATTTCCTGCTCACTGGCGGCGTGCCCCATCAACATGCCGTAACCACCGCTCTCGTTGGTTTTTTTAACCACCATGCTGTTAATGTTGGCAAACGTGTATTCGCGCTCGTCGGCGTTGCGTAGCTGGTAAGTGGGTACATTTTTAAGCAGCGGCTCCTCGTTCAGGTAATAGCGTATCATTTCGGGCACGTAACTGTAAATGGCTTTATCGTCGGCTACGCCGTTGCCTATGGCGTTAACAATGGCCACATTGCCTTTGCGGTAAGCGCTCATAATGCCGGCTACTCCTAATACACTTGCCGGGTTAAACACCAGAGGGTCTAAAAATTCATCATCCACCCGGCGGTAAATTACATCTACTTGCTGTAGTCCGGTGGTAGTTTTCATGTATACCTTATGGTTACTCACTACCAGGTCGCGGCCTTCAACCAGTTCTACGCCCATCAGCCGGGCAAGGGTAGTGTGTTCAAAGTAAGCAGAATTATAAATACCCGGACTTAACAGTACCACGGTGGGGTTACTGATTTGCCGTGGCGATAGCGCCATCAGGTTTTTGTACAGAATATTTGGGTAATCGGTAACGCTCCGCACGTTGCACTGTGGCAGCAGGTCGGGAAAGAGCCGCTTGGTAATTTCTCTGTTTTCGAGCATATAGCTCACGCCCGATGGCGTGCGCAGGTTATCTTCTAAAACAAAGAAGTCGCCCTTTTCGTCGCGGATTAAATCGATACCGGCAATGTGTACATAAATGTCATGCGGTACATCTAACTGGTACATTTCGCGCAAAAAATGCGGGCAGGAGTAAATTACATCAATAGGGATGATGCCGTCTTTAATGATGAACTGGTTGTGGTATACGTCACGCAAAAAAAGGTTGAGCGCAGTTAGGCGCTGCTTGATGCCGTTTTCTACCAGTTTCCACTCGTCGCCGGTGATAATACGTGGGATGATGTCGAAAGGAAATATTTTTTCTATACCCTCGCCACTGTTATACACGGTAAAGGTGATACCCTGCGTCATGAACAGGCGGCGGGCCAGTTCTTCTTTCTTATTTAAATTATCAGCCGATTCTTTAGATAAGTAGGCAATAACCCGCTGATAGTGCTCACGGACGTGATGGTTTTCGTTGTACATCTCATCCCAAACACCCTGTATGGCGTGATACTCACTAAAATGTGCTGATTGGTACATAAATTATCCTGATAAATTACTGAAATCGCAATGGCTATTCGTCTATCAGGGTAATTTAGTAACTGTTTTTAATAAATCGATTAATAAAGAAGATAATTTCTAAAAATATGATGCTTGTGCTTTTGTGTAAAGGCTAAAATCGATATGGTTATGCGGATAATGAGCATAATAATCAGCTAATTGAGCAACAAAAAAGGCTTAAGAAAAATCTTAAGCCTTTTTTATATTTAAAGTACGATGATTAACCGTGGTTAACTTCGTGAACTTCTTCTTCTTTAAAGAATTTAGCAGTAAAGAAATCTGAGTTCATGCGGGCAATGTTAGTCAGGGTAATTTCTTTCGGACATTCAGCCTCACATGCACCGGTATTGGTACAGCTACCAAAACCTTCGGCATCCATTTGTGCTACCATGCTTTGTGCGCGGCGGTAACGCTCAGGCTGTCCTTGTGGTAATAAGCCCAGCTGCGTAATTTTTGCCGAAGTAAATAACATGGCCGATGCATTTTTACAGGCAGCTACACAAGCACCACACTGGATACAGGTAGCCGAGTTGAAGGCTTCGTCGGCAATTACTTTCGGAATTGGAATTTCGTTGGCATCTGGTACACCACCGGTATTTACCGAAATATAACCACCGGCCTGCTGTATACGGTCAAAAGCAGAGCGGTCGGTAGCTAAATCTTTTACTACCGGGAAGGCTGCTGCTCTCCATGGCTCAATCGTGATGGTTTCGCCATCGCTAAAGCTGCGCATGTGTAACTGGCAGGTGGTAATTGCACGCTTAGGCCCGTGCGGACGGCCATTGATATATAATGAACACATACCGCAAATACCCTCGCGGCAGTCATGGTCAAAGTGGATAGGCTCATCCTTTGCCAAAATCAGGCTCTCGTTCACTACATCCAGCATCTCCAGGAAAGACATATCCGGAGATATGTTCTCAGCCTTATAAGTTACAAACTTGCCGGCAGTTTGTGCATTTTTTTGGCGCCAAACTTTCAGCGTCAAATTCATCGTTCCGTTTGCGTTACTCATATCTTAGTGAGTTAGTGAGTAGTTAAGTGGTGAGTGGTTGCATAGGCGAGTTGATAACTTATCACTATTCAACCACTCACTACTCACTACTTTATTTATAACTTCTTTGTGTTAACTTAACATTTTCGTACACCAGTTCTTCTTTGTGAAGTTCTTCGGGTTGGTTATCGCCTTTGTATTCCCAGGCGGCAACGTAGGCAAACTCATCGTCATGACGTAGAGCTTCACCTTCTTCTGTTTGCGACTCCACCCTGAAGTGACCACCACAAGATTCACGGCGATTCAAAGCATCCTCTACCATCAAGGCACCCAGTTCAATAAAGTCGGCTACGCGGCCGGCTCTTTCTAATGAGGCATTGATTTCTTCATTCTCTCCCATTACGATGGCATTTTTCCAGAAATCATCTTTCAAAGCCTGGATTAAGCCACGTGCTTTAATTAAGCCGTCTTCGCTACGGGCCATACCGCAGTATTCCCACATAATGTGGCCTAACTCGCGGTGGTATTCTACTACTGTTTTGTTGCCTTTAAGTGCTAATAACTTAGCTACGTAAGCTTCAACATCCTTTTTGGTCTGCTCAAAAGCCGGGTGGTTTTTATCAACCGGTTTTGGTCCGATGGTAGCCAGGTAATCACCCAAAGTGTAAGGGATTACAAAGTAACCGTCGGCTAAACCCTGCATCAGCGCCGACGCACCTAAGCGGTTAGCGCCATGGTCAGAGAAGTTAGCTTCGCCCAAAGCATACAAACCAGGGATGTTAGTGCTCAGGTTGTAATCAACCCAAAGGCCACCCATGGTATAGTGTACTGCCGGATATATACGCATTGGCTGCTTGTACGGATTTTCGTCGGTAATTTGATAGTACATATCAAACAAGTTACCGTATTTGGCTTTAACGGTTTCTTCGCCTAAACGCTCAATCGCATCCCTGAAGTCAAGGAATACAGCGATACCCGAACCACCTACACCTCTACCATCGTCAACCATTTCTTTGGCGTTACGTGAGGCCACGTCGCGCGGTACCAGGTTGCCGAATGATGGGTATTTACGTTCCAGGAAGTAATCGCGGTCTTCCTCTTTAACGTTTTCTATCTTGATTTCACCTTTACGCAGCTTTTCAGCAACTTCCTTAGTTTTTGGAGCCCATACACGTCCATCATTACGCAATGACTCTGACATCAGCGTTAATTTAGACTGGTGGGTACCGGTTACCGGGATACAGGTAGGGTGAATTTGGGTATAACAAGGGTTAGCAAAGTAAGCGCCACGTTTGTGTGCGCGCCAAGCTGCAGTTACGTTTGAACCGATAGCATTGGTTGACAGGTAAAATACGTTGCTGTAACCACCGGTACATAATAAAACGGCATGTGCAGCATGCGTTTCGATAGCGCCGGTTTTCAAGTTACGGGTTACAATACCCTGAGCCTTGCCATCAACTACTACCACGTCAAGCATTTCGGTACGGGTGTACATTTTTACTTTGCCTTCGTGTATCTGGCGGTTAAGTGCAGAAAATGCACCTAATAGTAATTGCTGTCCTGTTTGGCCACGGGCGTAAAAAGTACGTGATACCTGTGCACCACCAAATGAACGGTTATCTAACAAACCGCCGTATTCGCGGGCAAAAGGTACACCCTGGGCCACACACTGGTCAATAATATTTACCGATACTTCGGCCAAGCGGTAAACGTTTCCTTCGCGGGCACGATAGTCACCACCTTTAATGGTATCATAAAATAAACGGTAAACACTATCACCGTCGTTGCGGTAGTTTTTGGCAGCGTTAATACCACCTTGCGCGGCAATAGAGTGCGCACGGCGCGGGCTGTCCTGAAAACAAAAAGCAGTTACATTATATCCCAACTCGGCTAACGAGGCAGCGGCAGACGCACCTGCCAGGCCGGTACCTACCACAATAACGTTGTATTTACGTTTGTTAGCAGGGTTAACCAACTTCAAATTAAATTTATGCTTGCTCCATTTTTCGGCTAATGGGCCTTGCGGAATTTTAGCATCTAAAATCATGTGAATGATATTTATGTGTTAAGCGGTTAAGCTTATTTATTTAAACTCTGAAAATAATATACAATAGGCATGGCAGCAAAACCAAGTGGAATAATTACGGCAAATAACCAGGTGCCGATAAATTCGTAAATTGGTTTGTATTTGCGATGTACCCAGCCAATAGTATGAAAAGCA
>CAXYKR010000089.1:0-4445 GCA_964277815.1 uncultured Mucilaginibacter sp.
CAACGACATTGCCACTTATGATGTTTATCTGGGCGCTACCACTACTCTAACGCTCTTAAAGGCTGGTTTAACCACGGCTACTTTAACTGATGTTGCCGTGAATAATAACACCTACTATTACTGGAAAGTAATTACTAAGGATAGTAAAGGCAACACCTCAGATTCGGGCACGTACAGGTTTAAAGTGAATTAATTTTGTTCAGTTGCAAGACGTTAATAGAAGTGCTTTTTTATGGGACATTCTGTTGATATTTTTAAAATAGACTTAAACATTTTATGTCTATGCATAGAGAATGCGTTAGACAGCAATTATATAGAATAACGTTTGATAAGTACATTGAACAGTATAATAAGCTTGAAAACTATCAACGGGCTCAAATATGTTTTAGGAGCTTCATTCAAAAGCTCAAAACAGATTTTAATCAAATAAAAGAGGCTAAGCTCTTTCGATTTTTACTATGGTTGAAGCAAGCGGCCGGAATAAATTATGCAGATGATTGGAATTTTGAGGCATTGGAGATAAAAAGCCATTTAAATCAATTTGGAATAGAAGCAGTGGAATTCTTTGACGATGGCTTCTATGTGTTTTCAATTACTTTTAGCGATTTTATATCTGACTATTATAATGATTTCGAAGATGAATCTGGCAAACCTAACTTACAGGTTTGTTGCTTAACTGCCCATCAGTTTAATAAATTTATCGATTATGGCTTGTATCTATTTGCCACCTTGCTGTTGAAGGAAGACGATGCCAAAGACGTCGACCCCGACGAAGTTGACGAAATAATTTATTGTGCCTCTCAGGATAAAAAGCTAAAGGCAATAGTCGAAACGAACGCAAAGCAAATTATTGACGACAAGGAGCTTTTCAACGGCGCTACCGACTACGAATGGCAAAATGTTAACTATCCTTATTATCGCGGAGCAACGTTACTATCGTTCGAAACGATGTACCTTAAATTTAAAGAATATAAAGAAATTTTTAAAAGCAACGATAAACTTGTAGCTGTGATACCAGATTAGACCGTCTGGTTGTAAAATCAAACTTAAACCACCGCATCACCCATTGAATACTCTCCCAAGCTGTCCCCAGTAGCATGATTTACAATAAGTTTAATCTTTTCATCAAGTTCGGCTACTGCCCGCTCCATTAATTGCAATTCGAGTATAGTTTCTGCGTGGCCGTCCATTTTTAAAAGAGTCATTAAGCCTATGATTGAAGCCACCGGTCTGCGCAGTTCATGTGATTGAATCAAGGCGATCTCCCGCAGTGATTGCTCTTGCGCAGCTACCATTTCTTCTTGTTGTACTTTACGGGTAATATCGGAAGAATTAATGGCGACGCCAATGATGTCACCCTCTGCATTAAAAGAGGGTTCAAACTTTATCATATGCCAAATAAAAGGAGCCGTATGCTTGATGCGCCGCTTTACAAAAACTGCCGTGCCCTTTAATGCCTTTAGGTAGTCTTTATAAAATACGCCCACATTTTCGGGGTGAAGATATAGCGACATGGATGTACCTCTTACCAAACTCACATGATGGTTGGCTTGCACGTAGTTGTTCCATGCTTTGTTAAAAGCTAATACCTCAAAGTTTAAACCCAGCAACAAATGGTAATCAATAGAGCTTTCAAAAAAAGCGCGTAATTCGGTTTCAGCCCGGCGTGCCTCGCCGTATTGCTCTTTAATAATCTGTAAGCTAATATCAAACTCGAGTAACTGGATAATTTGCCTTGCTAAAGATTGCAAAAGTTGCAGCTGTAGGTCTGATAATTCACCGGGTTGCGGGTCTAAGACACATAAGTTACCCAAGTGTTGACCATCAGTAGTAATTAAAGGCGCTGCCGCAAAAAAACGCATATTGGTTTGTCTGGCAGAAAGCATTTTCTCATCAATACGATAATCGTCTAAAATATCATTAATTACCATGGGCATACCGTCGGACATTTGGTGACAAAGGCGATCGTGCTTTACCGGTATGTCAAAATCAATAGCATGCTTGAATTTGATATGATGCTTATCCTGGTGAGTGAATGAAATCAGCGCTGAAGATTTGCCGCATACGTTTGCCGCAAGCGTCACAATTTCCTGCAATTCTTTCTCTTTGCTCAGCTCCAGTTGCAGAAAACGGTTAACCGCCCGCAGTCGTTCTTGTTCTTTAAAAGGCATAAGGTTGATACCCGTTATCGTGTTCCTGTTGCTAAGTTGCACAATCTTATGCTCTTATATGGCACGATACCGCTATTTATTAGCTATATCAGACAAATTTTAACCATAGAAAAATATTATTAAGTGTTCTTTTATAATAGCTTGTAAATTTTCACTCTTTTATCAATCAGTGTGTTTCATTAATAATCATAACAAACATTTAATATTACGTTATCAAAATTTAATTATTTTTGCCTTATAAAAAACAAAATGGCATTGATAGGTGTAGTTGAGCCGGGTTATTATTACGAGAGATATTGATATTAACATATTTTGTCAATGACGTTGCTTGAATATTGGCTCCACCAGTTTTTTTACATTCATCCCCTATATCCGTACATGAAGAAATTGCTATTGATTGCTATTTTGGGCTTAAGTGCCTGCCAGGGCCTTATAGGCAACGATTACCGTAAAAACATTGAAGCCGAACTGCACAAGCGCGTCACTAACCCCGACGATTTAAACAACGTGGTTATCGGAGAACCTCAGCCACTCAAAGAAACCTTTTATAATACGCAAGAAAGTAAAGCGTTAGCGTCTAAAGTTGATAGCTTAAAAAAACAGAGTAACTTCTACGGTGCTGAAATGGATGCCAGTACCAGTCAGGAAGAACGTGAGCACTACAATCAACTAGACAAAAAAACAAACGATGAGTTAAAGGAAGTGAACAACGCCATTAAAGAAAAAGTAGATGCTTTTAAAAGCGATAAAACGCTTGGATGGCAGGTTGAGGTAGTATTTGGCGGGCTTGATAAAAACAAGCAACCTCAAACCGACACCTGTTATTTTACGCTAGACGCTGATAAAAATAAAATCACTGACGTAAAGGGCATATCTTTATAATTTAACCTACAGTTTAATTTTGCTAGCCAATAACTCAATCGTTATTGGCTTTCTTATACTTTTTTAATTAACTTTACGCTAAACGCAGTCCCCCAACTGCGTTGCCTGTATTACTAACCAATTAAACAGGAGGCGTTATGAGCAAGCCTATAATTTTCAACGACGTTGACTTTCACTTTCGTGATGTCGGCAGTCTCAGTTATTTAAAATACAAAGGTGAGCCGTTCTGCGGTACGCTTCGAATCAATGGCAATGGTGTCAAGGGATATGAGTTAATAGATTATCACAACGGCGTTCTGCATGGCCATCATTTAACTTTTTACCCGGACGGCAACGTGTTGGCGGACAAAGAGTATAACCAGGCGCACTGCATTTCGCAAAAAGAATGGTACAGCAATGGCCAACCCAAAAAAGAACGGTACGCTGAAACAGAACAATGCTGGGATAATGACGGCACTTTAGTTAAAGATAACTTGCGTTGGTTGTACAAAAGCGGGCAACCACTCGAAGAGCGCGTGCATAACCAGATTTTATACTTTTCGCCACAGGGTGAGCTTGCAGTTAAAATGGTTCATACAGAATCAGTACATAACCGCTACTGCAATGTGTTTTTCTATTACGACCATGTGTTGCGCAAATGTTTTGAGGAACTATTTACCAATCACTATCCTCAACTGGACGAACAATTTCTGCGTCATCAGCTATTGCCCGATTGGCTCAATGCAGTATATTTGGAAAACCAAGTGCTTGGCAAATCTTTGTTGGATACATTGGTTAATCATCCAACACAGCAAACGCGAGAAACAGCAGCCCGCTTGAAAAACAATGTATTGAACCTGGAAACCGGCGAAAAGCGAAACGGAGGTATACACCCGCCTCACCCAAACCATATTATAGTAAAACTAAATTTTGATACTCGCTTTTGATACTTACTACTTTAATAATCAGGCTAAAACTGTTTGCCTTGCGTTTGAAACCTGGGATGCTATTGAACCGGCAGCTATATATCAGGAAACGCTGTCGGGTATTGCCGATTATGTACCGGGCCAGTTTTATAAACGCGAACTGCCCTGCATTTTAAGTTTACTCCAGCAAATTGACACTACAGCTGTCAACGCAATTGTTGTGGATGGATATGTTTATCTTGACGACGAGCAAACGCCCGGCTTGGGCTGCCACCTTTACAACGCCATACAGCAAAATATACCGGTGATTGGTGTGGCAAAATCTAATTTTGCCACTTTAGATAAACTCAAGCTTCCATTATTAAGAGGAGGCAGTGCGAACCCGTTATACATATCCTCGGTTGGTATTGAGGTAGAAAAAGCCAGGCAATACATTTTAGCTATGGCTGGCCCCTATCGTATTCCAACACTTTTAAAATCTTTAGAT
>CAXYKR010000090.1:0-3381 GCA_964277815.1 uncultured Mucilaginibacter sp.
GTATAAATATTTTAAGATGCTTTGCCTACAAGCTCGTTAAACCCCACCAAATTCTGCTAAAAATATTTTTCAACACCCCTTAAAATACTAACTTTTTTAGCATTTATTTGTAATCCTAAAAAGTCTCAACCATGAAGGGGTATCACTTGCATATAAAACCCGGCGACAGAGCGGCCGGCACAACTTTACAAAAGCTAAATTTTCAATGCTTTATACAGCTATCAAACCTGTATAGTAAGCTTGTGGACAAACAACTATCCTACTCATCTCTATAACATTACCGTTATGCCAGTTACAGATAAAAGTGGGATGATTGAAAAGCTGCGGCAGGATATTCTGCGCTGGGAGGGCTATCGTGCACCATCTGCGGGCACGTCGCAAGGGGTAGGTTTAGGCCCGGTTGAGGCTGCTTTTCCTAACGGAATATTCCCTGTAGGCACCGTGCACGAGATGTTATGCAGCAATACTGAACAGGCGGCGGCCTGCGGTGGCTTTGTAGCCGGACTTTTATCGGTTTTGATGCAACAGGGCGGTGCCTGTTTGTGGATAGGATTATCGGGCAATGTGTTTCCAGTATCGTTAAAAACATTTGGGGTTGAGCCCGAGCGAATCATTTTTGTGCATTTGGTGCAAAACAAGGATGCCCTTTGGGTGATGGAAGAAGCCCTGAAATGCAATGGGCTATCGGCCGTGGTAGCCGAGCTTAAAGAAATAGATTTTAAGCAGTCGCGCCGCTTGCAACTGGCGGTAGAGCAAAGCCGGGTAACCGGATTTATCCTGCGTAACGAGCTTAAAAAAATGAGCACCACGGCGTGTGCTGCCCGTTGGAGGATTAGCCCTATGCCGAGCGAATCGGTTGACGGGTTGCCCGGCATTGGTTTTCCACGATGGCAGGTGGAGCTGCTACGGGTACGTAACGGGCAGCCGGGCAATTGGATAATGGAGTGGACTAAAGGGCGATTTACCACCGTTACCCCTGAAGTATTGACGCAAAACATTCAAATGGCAGGATAAGGTGATGCAAAAGCGGTATATGTCGGTATGGTTTGGCCATCTGTTAACAGACTGGCAAACGCTGCAACAGGCGGACCTGAAAGACGTACCCTTTGTTTTTGCCAAACCCGAGCGCAACCGCGTGGTTATTACTGCAGCCAATCCGGCTGCTGAGGCTCAGGATATTTATACCGGCATGATGGCCGCAGATGCTAAAGCCTGCTCAGCAGATTTGCAAGTATTAGACGACATCCCCGGAAAGGCAGCCGAGCTATTAAAAGACTTAGGCTTATGGTGTATACGCTATACCCCGCTGGTAGCTATTGATTTACCGGATGGCCTGATGCTCGACATCTCGGGATGCGCCCACCTTTGGGGCGGTGAGCGGGAATATTACCGCGAAATCATCAATAAACTACGCGAACAAGGCTACGATGCCCGTGGTGCCATTGCCGATACCATAGGTACTGCTTGGGCCGTGGCCCGCTTTGGTAAAAAGACGCCTGTTATTGCTAAGGGTAAGCTAACAGATGCTATTTTGAATCTCCCGCCTGCTGCCTTGCGTATCGACGAGGATAATTTGCAAAAGCTGCAAAAACTGGGCTTGCATCAAATTAAAACTTTTATCAATATGCCCCGGCCCATGCTGCGCCGGCGGTTTGGGGAGGCTTTTGTGAGCCGGATAGAACAAGTATTGGGAATAAAAGGAGAAGTGATTACCCCACTTATTCCGCCGGTAGCCTACCAGGAACGCCTGCCCTGCCTGGAGCCTATTAAAACAGCCAAAGGCATTGAGATTGCCATCCAAACCCTGCTCGAAAAGGTTTGCCTGCAACTAAAAACCGAAGGCCTGGGCATACGCAAGGCTTTGCTCAAATGCTTCCGTATTGATGGCAAAATGGTGCAGGTGGGTATTACTACTACCCGTGCCACCGGCCATGTAGCACATTTGTTTAAGCTGTTTGAACTACAAATTAGTAGGATAGAACCGGCTTTGGGCATTGAGCTGTTTTTGCTGGAAGCCACTCGGGTAGAAGAAGTTGACCAAAAGCAGGAAGCCTTGTGGGCTGCACATCCGGGCTTGCAGGATAGCGCCCTGGCCGAATTATTAGACCGGCTGGCCGGTAAAGTTGGCGCTAATGCCATTCAGCGTTATTTGCCGGCCGAGCATTACTGGCCCGAGCGCGCCATTAAACCGGCCGCCTCCTTAGCCGAAAAGCCTGTAACGGTTTGGCGCACCGACAGGCCGCGCCCCGTACGCTTGCTACACCATCCCGAACCAGTTGAAGTAATGGCTTTGGTGCCTGATTATCCGCCTAAGTTTTTTATTTATAAGGGTAAGCGGCACGAGGTAACTAAAGCCGATGGCCCCGAACGCATTGAACGCGAATGGTGGCAGGATGCCGGTGCCCATCGCGATTACTACGCGGTAGAAGATGATAACGGACAGCGTTACTGGCTGTTCAGGTTGGGGCATTATGATAGTAAGCCACAATGGTTTTTACACGGTTTTTTTGCTTAAGCTATGGATGAGTATGCAGAACTACACATCACCAGCAATTTCAGCTTTTTAAGGGGCGGTTCGCATCCTGCCGAACTGGTAGAGCAAGCCATTGCCTTTGATTATAAAGCTATTGCCATTACCGACCGCAATACATTAGCCGGTATTGTACGGGCACATATGGTGGTCAAAAAATATAATGAACCAATAAAAGACAAGACGCTTAAAAAACAATTCATCCCGGCCTGCCGGCTCGATTTGCTCGATGGCCCGAGTTTACTGGCCTACCCTACTAACCAGGAAGCTTACAGCCGCTTATCGGCATTATTGAGCAAAGGCAACCTGCGGGCCGAAAAAGGTGAATGCCATTTATACAAAACAGATGTATATGAGCATAAACAGGATATCATTTTTATACTGATACCGCCTGAAAAACTTAATGACAACTTTGATTTTGACGACAACTTTAAAGCTGTCGCCAACCAATACCGGCAGCAATTCGGCAGCAATTTATATGTTGCAGCTACCCGCTATTACAGCGGCGATGACGAAAAAAGACTGCATCGCTTAATTGGCTTAAAAATACCCTTGGTAGCAACCGGCGATGTGCATTACCATGCTCCCGAAAGACGGGAGTTACAAGACGTACTTACCTGCATACGCGAAAAATGTAACATCTACAATGCTGGTTACAAGCTCCATTATAATGCGGAGCGTTTTTTGAAACCTGTTGAAGAGATAAAACGGCTATTCTTGTACTATCCACAGGCTGTTCAAAACACGCTTGAAATAGCCAAAGCCTGTCAATTTTCGCTGGACCAATTGCGGTACATTGAACCTGAGGAGGCGGTTATCGATAACATTACACCGCAGCAAAGATTAACGCA
>CAXYKR010000091.1:0-10963 GCA_964277815.1 uncultured Mucilaginibacter sp.
TCTTTTGCCAACAACAAAGGTGGCAAATTATTAATCGGCGTAGCCGATGACGGCACCATTAAAGGCGTAAAATCTGAGGACGAGGAGCGCTATATGATTACTAAGGCAGCGCATTTTTTTGCCCGGCCTGCACTCGAGCCCGCTTTTGAAGAGATTTACGTAGACGATAAACTTATATTGGTGGTGGAGATTGACTCCAGTGATACCAAACCCCATTATGCTTTAGGCGATGACGGCAAATGGTGGGTATACATCCGTGTACAGGATAAAAGCGTATTAGCCAGCAAAATTGTGGTGGACGTATTAAAGCGTGCCGACAATAACGAAGGTGTACTGATAGAATACTCTTCTAAAGAAAAAGCCTTATTAGAGTACCTTGACCAGCACGAGCGCATTACCGTTAAGCAATATTGCGAGCTGCTCAACATGGGCCGCCGTCGTGCGCAGCGCATCCTGGTAAACCTGGTATTATCTGGCGTTATCAGGGTACATACTACCGAAAAAGAGGAATTTTACACCGCTGCCTAAGCGGGTAAAATTCCGGTTCAAACACACTTATCTTCCGTACACTTACTGTCATGCCTTTTACCTTTAACAAGTACAAGCCCTTTTACCGCGAAAATCTGAAACTGGCCATCCCGGTAGTTATCTCGCAATTAGGGCATACACTGGTGCATCTGTCAGATAGTGTGATTGTAGGGCACTTTGCAGGTACCGTGTCCTTAGCGGCCGTATCGTTGGTTAACAGTGTTTTTGTGGTAGCCATGGTAAGTGGTTTAGGACTGGCGTACGGGCTAACCCCACTTATTGCACAATACAACGGGCAAAAAAACTTTGCCGAATGCGGCAAATTGTTATCCAACAGCTTATTTATTAATGCCGTTTCGGGTTTGTTGCTATTCGTCATCATTTACTTTGGCGCAGGTAAGTTACTTGACCATTTGGGCCAGTCACCAGCGGTATTAAATCAGGCTAAACCATTTTTGCTGCTTATCTCGGCCTCTATTGTGCCGCTGATGCTTTTTAGTACCTTTAAGCAATTTGCCGAAGGATTGGGTTTTACCAAACAAGCCATGAATATTACCATCTGGGGTAACGCTCTTAATATCTGTTTGGGTATTATCTTTGTAAAGGGCTTGTTCGGCATTAAGCCGATGGGTATTAGCGGGGTTGGCTACAGTACGTTAATTGACCGTACCCTGATGGCTGCCGTCATGGCTTTTTATGTATTTAAATCGGAAAGGTTTAAGCCTTACCTGCGCGATTTTAGATTAAGCTACATAAAGCTGCAACGCTGTAAAGAAATTTTTAAGTTAGGTGCCCCTATTGCCATGCAGTACACATTTGAGGTAAGCGCCTTTAGTGCAGCTGCTGTTTTAATGGGACAGCTGGGCGCCGTACAACAGGCTGCGCACCAGGTAGCCATCAATATGGCATCGCTTACTTATATGATGGCCAGCGGTATATCGGCTGCGGCAGCAATTAAATCCGGTAATTATTTTGGCGCCAAGAGCTACGGCGAATTACGGGCTTCGGCCATGGCCAGTTACCACATTGTTTTGCTATTCATGACTTTTACAGCGCTTCTATTCGTCATTTTTAACCGTACCCTGCCCTGGATTATCACCGCCGACCCGGCCGTGGTGGAAGTCGCATCACACCTACTGATTCTGGCAGCGATATTTCAGGTGTTTGATGGCACCCAGGTAATTGGCTTAGGCATTTTGCGCGGCATGGGCGATGTAAATGTGCCCACCTTTATCACGTTTTTAGCTTACTGGATTGTGGGTTTACCCTTAGGCTACTGGCTTGGCCTCAAACTTGGCTTTGGCCCAACGGGGATTTGGTATGGGTTGGTGGCAGGACTGGGCGTGGCCTCAATATTGTTGTACCTGCGGTTTACCACCACCACTAAAAAACATATCGAAAATTACATTTTCGACGATGCACTAAAAATATAACTCAACCGCTACTTTATAAGTATTGCAATGTGCCTCAACTATGTCTTTTATCTGCGGTGAGTACCCTCCGCCCATGCTTACTTGCACGGGTATACCAGCTTGCCTGCAATGTTGCAGCACCAGCCGGTCGCGCTCCTTACAACCCGCTCTGCTCAAAGCCAGTTTACCCAATTTGTCCGATGCCAGTACATCAACACCTGATAAGTAAAAGATAAAGTCGGGCTGTTGTTGCTCAATAAGCCGGGACACATGCTGCTGCACTAAGTCTAAGAAGGCATCATCTTCTACCCCATCCGGCAGCGGTACATCCAAGTCAGATTTCTCTTTACGGTAAGGGAAATTGTTAGCGCCGTGCATCGAAAATGTAAAAACCCGTGGCTCGTGCTCAAAAATTTCGGCAGTACCGTTACCCTGGTGTACATCCAAATCAATGATGAGTATGGATTTAGCCAGGCCGTGGTGCAGCAAATAATTAGCGGCAATGGCCTGGTCATTTAACATGCAAAAGCCCTCGCCCCAGTTGCTGCCGGCGTGGTGAGTGCCGCCGGCTACGTTAAAGGCAATACCGTTGTCAAAAGCATAGTGGCAGCCATCAATCGTGCCTTTGGCTATGCGTATTTCGCGTTCAACCAGTTGGGCTGTGAGTGGGAAACCGATACGCCGCTGTTCCTTGGGCGGTAAAGTTAAAGTACGCAATTGCTCCCAGTAAGTTTTGTCGTGCGTCCATAAAATGGTTTGCTCATCCAGTGGCTGCGGCGAAAACAGATTATCGGCTGTTATCACCCCTTCGTGCAGTAACTGCGCCGGTATTAGCTCATATTTCAGCATCGGGAAACGGTGCCCCTCCGGCAGCGGATGAGCATAAATAGGGTCAAAAGCAATTTTCAGCATAGCATCAATAAGCGCAAACCGGCATCATCAAAACATACTTAACAGCCGTGCATCAACCAAACACTGCATCCTACCATCGTGTTTTGCAGGATGCAAGCCGGAGTTTTCTTATAAAGAATTAAGAGATCTTCTTAATTGCTGATTTGATGGACAGCTTCGCTCAAAAATTGGGCGGCGCGATAAACATCTGTAAAGGTATTGTACAACGGTACCGGACTCAGCCTAATAACATCCGGTTCGCGCCAGTCGCCCAGCACGCCGTTTTTTACCAGTTCATCAAAAAACAATTTGCCATTTCTTTTACAGATGATAGATAGCTGACTGCCGCGCTCACCAGCATTTTTTGGGGTGATGATTTTAAAAAGCTCTTCGCCCACCTGCTGATTAATATCATAAATTAAAAACTCCAGGTAGGCAGTTAATCGGACGGCTTTTTCGCGGAGAACAGCAATACCACCGGCTCGTTCAAAAATATCCAGCGCAGCTTTATGCGTAGCCATCAGCAGTATGGGGCTGGTACTTACCTGCCAGCCTTCGGCACCAATTTCGGGCTCAAAGCCTGGTGCCATTTTAAAGCGGGTATCATTACGATATCCCCACCAGCCCGCAAATCGGTTAAACGTGTTATTGGAATGATGCTTTTGATGCACAAATATTCCGCTAATTCCTCCCGGCCCCGAGTTCATGTACTTGTACGAACACCATGCTGCAAAATCGGCACCCCAGGCATTTAATTGCAAGGGGACGTTACCGGCAGCATGTGCGAGGTCGAAACCGGCGTAAGCACCTGCCCGGTGTGCGGCGGCAGTGATAGCCTGCACATCAAAGAACTGACCAGTATAATAATTTATGCCACTAAACAGCACCAGGGCCAGCTCGTCGGCGTGCTGTTCAATTTGTGCTACAATATCATCAGTGCGCAGGGTGCTTTCCCCATCGCGCGGTTTTACCTCAATCACGGCATCCTCGGGTTGATAGCCATGAAATTTTACCTGGCTCTCCACCGCATATTGGTCTGACGGGAAAGCGCCTCCTTCCATGAGTACTCTATAACGTTTGCCTTCTGGTTTGTAAAAGCTAACCAAAAGAAGATGTAAGTTTACAGTAAGCGAATTCATCACCGTCAGTTCAACAGGTTGAGCGCCCAAAATATCTGCCAGCGTAGGTAACAATTGCTGATGATAGGCCAACCAGGGTTCATTACCCTGAAACCAACCCTCAACCGCTAAGTTTTGCCAGTTGGCCAGCTGCCTGGTTAACTCTTGTTGGGCTGCTTTAGGTTGCAAGCCTAACGAGTTGCCGCATAAATAGATAATGTCTTTACCGTGGTGTTGGGGTATCAAAAAATCTTCACGAAAACTTTTCAATTCATCCTGCTCATCTAAGCGGGCGGCAAATTCGGCGCTGTTTACAAATTCCATCAGTCAATATTACAAAAAAAGGCAGCGCTGAGGCTGCCTTGCTATGCTATAATTCTGTTTAATTATAATTCTACTTTGTTGTGCTCTCCTGGCTCATATTTACCGCCGGTAATCACCGATTTAATCCACTTAAAAGCTAAGCCCACCGCACCGGCGCTATTGTCCCAATATTCGGCATCGCTTAAATCAACGCGAAGCAAAGTCAGGCTGGGGTCTTGCAATCCGTCTTTAAAAAATGTCTCTACAAACGGGTCCCACAGTTCTTCCATCTTCGCCCGATTATCAACCACGTGTGCTACGCCGTTGAGGCTGATATAAGTGCTCGAACTGCTGTTGGAGTAGGTTACGCTCACCTTATTATCCAGCGAAATTTCGGCTACTTTTGACGAAAACTCGTTGGTGAAAAACCATAAGCTGCCTTCTACATCCAATTGGGCAGTAGCCATTGGGCGGCTATGAAAACCATTATCTACCGTAAAGGTAGTTAGCATTGCCGTTTTCGATTTATCAATTAAATCGCGCAGGTGCTCTATATCTTCCAGTTTTTTTAAATCGCGTTGATAGTCCATAGCTAATGTTTTTGAGTTAGATAAGCTATAAACCAACAAAGCCGTGTTTTGATTGGAAATTTTACCGGTTGGGTTTACTTACGTAAACATTGCCCTTAACGTAATACCGGTAAGGCAGCAAAGCATCTTCGGCGGCATAGGCCACACCAATACGCGGCACGGCGGCAATTTGCTCAGGCTCAAAACTCAACCCTTGGTCTTCAATCCATAACGCATCGCTTTGCAGACTAATTCCGTTGAGTTTGCGGGTGATACCCAACGCCTTGCCTACCGACCCTGGCCCGGCCGTGATTTTGGGTTTTACCAACGGCATATTTCGCCGCAGCAACATCGCATTTACGCCAACCGTTGGATTGATAGCCCTTATTAATACGGCATGCGGCTGCCCCGCTACTGAGGTAACTACATTCAACATTTCGTGAATACCGTAGCATAAATAAACGTAAGCAATACCACCCTGCTCGAACATGGTTTGGGTGCGTGGTGTGAGCCGGTTGCCAAAAGCGTGCGATGCCTTGTCGATTACGCCATTGTAGGCCTCGGTTTCTACAATGTAGCCACCGGTGGTAATGCCATCAATACAGGTAAACAGGTATTTACCTAATAGTTGCTGTGCGATATGGGTAACATCAGTACCGAGGTAAAATGATTCAGGCAGTTTCATCACTTAAAATATTAAGTACCAGTTTACTGATTTCGCGGCCGCGGGTGTAAATCATGTCGTGACTGCCGCCCTCAATGACATGGGTAGCCGTGGTTATTTTTTTGTATGGAAAGATAATATCCTTATTACCAATGATGTGGTAAAACTTTACATGCGTAGGCTTAGGCTGCCAATGTAAAATAGCATGCATCGCCCAGCGCATAAATTTGGGCGACGAATTGCGAATCATATCCACAAACATAAAACCCGATTTGCCTTTCATTTTGCCAAACAAAGGTTTAATTAAAAAGCCCATGGAGGTGTAAAAGCCATGCGGAATAATCTTATAAACCGGCACCCGCCTGAACCATTTAAAATAAAACGGAAACTCGCCGGCATCTTTTACGCTCGAAACAATGATGGCTTTGCTCAATGTTACCAGGTTACTAATCTCGACCGTCAGCATCCCTCCCATGGATACGCCCATCACCACAGCGCCGGGTGTAACCCCGTAATGGCTAATGAGTTTTTGGGCATAAGTGGTCAGCGTATCGTTATCGTCGGGCTCCAGCCAGTCCATATGAACCAACTCATAGCCGGGCAACTCCAGTTTATTAAACAAGCGGCGGTCGGCCCCTAAACCCGCTATCAGGAATATTTTCTGCATTTAGAACTTTAACAATTTCACCAACTCTTCCAGATACAAAGCGTCGGTTTCATCAAATTGGTCCAACAGCTCGCTGTCAACATCCAGTACGCCGGCTACTTGTCCGTTATGAAAAATCGGTACCACAATTTCCGACTGCGATAAAGAGCTACAGGCAATATGGCCCGGAAAAGCCTCCACATCGGGTACAATTAAAGTTTTTTGCTTTTGCCAGGCAGCGCCGCAAACGCCTTTACCTAAGCCGATACGGGTACAAGCCACCGGACCCTGAAACGGGCCTAACACCAGTTGGTTATTTTTAACCAGGTAAAAGCCTACCCAAAACCACTTAAACTGCTCTTTTAACGCAGCGGCCATATTGGCCAGGTTAGCGGTTAAATCAGTTTCGCCTTGCAGCAAAGCCTCAATTTGGGGTAACAACGATTGGTATTGTGCTGCCTTGTCGGCAGATTGCAGTATTTGTAAATCTTCGGCCATATTGCAAAGGTATGCACCAGGGTTGTGAAACAATTTAAGTTAAATATCATATTTAATGATTTATTTCGCGCTGCTGCCTTATGATTGTTAGTCTCACCATTGTACGTTACCGTAAAGCGTTTATCCCGCTGGCCTTGCTGGCTATGGCCTTGCACCGCCTGCCCTTGATGCTGCAGCAAGGTTGTACCTTTTGGAAACTGATGGGTTGCGGCCGCAACGGTTCTTTTGACCTGACGCCCGATTGGCAGCAATGGGGCTTAATGGCCACTTGGAATAGTCGCGCCGACTTCGACGCCTTTTACCAGAAATCATTCATCGCAGGCTGGTGGAAAAAGCTGGCTACCGAAAGCTGGACCATATTAGCCGAGCCGTTGCAAAGCCACGGCACCTGGGATGGCGCTGCGCCATTTGGCAAGCCCGAAGTAAATAGTTATGCTGGACCGGTGGCCGTACTTACCCGCGCAACCATAAACTTTAACCGGCTGAAAAATTTCTGGTCGCATGTGGACGCGGCGGCGCGGGTAATGGCTTCGTCCGAAGGGTATATCACGTCGGTAGGTATTGGCGAAGCACCGGTTTTCAGGCAGGCTACGTTTTCGGTTTGGGATAGTTTAGACCACGTGAAAGCATTTGCTTACAAGGGCGGCGAGCATGCCGACATTATCAAAAGAACGCGCAGCGAAAACTGGTACAGTGAAGAGATGTTTGCCCGCTTTAAACCCATAGATGCCTGGGGTACACTAAATGGAATTGACCCTTTACAGGGCAAAATTAAATTTTAGACCACATGAGAGTTATTGCAGAAATACCGCACGCCGATTTTAAGGTTTCCATATTTAGCATGAACCGCAAATTCATCATCAAAATGGAACAAGGTGCGCTTGAACAAACTTACAAAGTAGCCGAAGCTGATTTGATGGACGGCGTGAATAGCGTATTTGAACTGTTAGACGATGCGTTTTATCAAACCGTAGCTGCACGCTTTACCGAGATGCGCAAAGACTGGCGCGAATCTTATAACCGATATAATTAACAGCTCATTTTTTAAAAGCAGCATAATACTACAAAATTTCCAGACCATCTTTTACCACAGTGCTGCTAAATACAAAACGGCCGCTAAGCAGCAGCCGTTTTGATGATATATAATGGAGGGAGTTATCTGATTTTAAAAGCCCATGCGTGGTACTGATGCCATTTGCTGACGGCCGCCACCACCATTACCGCCGCGTTGCTGACCATCGCCGCCACGGTTGCCGCGGTCGCCTCCACCATTAGGGTAATTATTTTGGCCTTGACCTTCATTATTTGACGGACGGCTATATTCGCCTTGCGGACGGTTGCCACGGTTATACTGGCCACCATCATTACCGCGGTTATCGCTGCCGTTGTTAAAGATGCCGCCCTGGTTGCGGTCGGGGCCGTAGTTACGGTTGCGGCTACGGTCGGCATTGTTATCATTTTGGCGGTTACCATTCCAACCGTTGTTATCATTCTGAAGATTGCCATTCCAGCCGCTGTTGTTGTCGTTCCGGCGATTACCATTCCAACCGTTGTTATCGTTCTGGCGGTCGTTGTTCCAGCCACCATTGTTACGGTCTTGCGGCATCTGGCGGTCGTAGTTGCCTCCGCGGCCACCTCCGGCGTTGTTAGAGTCGAAAGGCGAGCTTGGTAAGCGGCGACCACCGTAACCACCACGGTTATCAAAGCGGTCGTCATCGCGCTGAGGCTGGCGATACACATCATAGACTCCCCGGCGGTCGTAACCACCACGGTTGGCATATTGCTCACCGTAACCCCAGTTGCCACCGCGGTTGCCGCCAAACTTGTTGCGGTAAAAGTCGTGGTTAGCATAAGGGCGCTGCGCTCTTACCTCGTAACGGCGGGCCCGTCGCCAGTCGTAATCGTGGTAACGGCCGGGTAAATATTGCCCACTTATCCAACAGTCGTCCTCGTCCATGTAATAATAGCAATGCTCGGGAACAGAATAATAGGCCTCTACGTCGGGCAAGTAATAAAAATCATCATAAATAACCGGCTGAGGCGGAGGCATTACCGGCTTGTGTACATTAATCACCAGCGGGCCGATTTGCATACCCACGCTAACCCCCACTTGTGCTTTAGCAGTTTGAGTGAGTAAGCCACCGGCTGCTAAAAATATAGATAAGAAAACCTTTTTCATACGTTGCAAAATTTGTAGGTATGACAGCGTATGCCGCGGCAAGGTTTAACGGCCTAAATAATAAGTATTTTTATAGTTAAAAAGTGGCTTAAATACGCCATGTTGAGGGTTTACGCTGATGTAGCAATATTGTTAAATACCAATGCTGGTATTTATGTGTTATAATCTCTTATTTTTGAAGCATAACTCATGAACCTATGAAATTGAAAGTCGCTTTTTCGTCTTTTATCCCCCTATTTGCTGCCGCGGGCTTGCTATGGTACAACGCCAACAAGCCTTTGGTGACCAGCAATGTTAACCCTGATGCTGATAATGCCGGACTTAAACTACCCGCCGGATTTGGCGCCCTGCGTGCTGCCGAAAACGTAGGCAGAGCCCGTCATATAGCCGTTACTGCTGGCGGCGACATCTACGTTAAACTTAACCGCCCTAAAGAAGGCAAAGGCATTGTGTATTTACAGGATGCCAACGACGACGGTAAGATGGACGACACCAAAATGTTTGGCAATTACGGAGGTACTGGTATGTACATCAAAAACGGGTACCTGTATGCGTCATCAGATACCGAAGTTTTTAGGTATAAACTAAACGAAAACGGGCAGGTAATCAACCAAGATGCGCCCGAGAAAATTGTGACCGGCCTGATTGAGCGCCGTCAGCATGAATCGAAATCCATAGTTGTGGATAATAACGATAATCTGTATGTGAATATTGGTGCTTACTCAAATTCATGTCAGGAAAAAGACCGTCAGCCCGGTTCCATGGGTCGCAAGGGTTGTCCTATCCTGGATTCGGCCGGTGGCATCTGGCAGTTTAAAGCTAATAAGCCAAACCAAACCTATAAAGACGGTGTGCGCTACGCGACCGGCTTGCGCAACGTAGTTGGCTTAGACTGGAACCAGCAAGACAACCAGCTTTTTGTGATACAGCATGGCCGCGACCAATTACACGACTTATTTCCGGCATTATATACCGTACAGCAATCGGCTATTTACCCTGCCGAGTGTATGTATGCCCTTAAAAAAGGAGACAACGCCGGCTGGCCTTATATATACTATAACCAAGATGAAAACAAGAAAATTTTGGCGCCTGAGTATGGTGGCGATGGCAAAAAAGAAGGCAGTAAAGAATACATTGACCCGGTAGCAGCCTATCCCGGTCACATGGCGCCTAACGGCTTGCTGTTTTACACCGGCAGCATGTTTCCCGAAAAGTATAAAAATGGTGCTTTTATTGCCTTTCACGGTTCTTGGAACCGTGCACCCGAACCACAGGCCGGCTTCTTTGTCGTGTTTCAGCCATTTAAAGATGGTAAGCCGTTTGGAAAATACGAGGTGTTTGCTGATGGATTTTCTGGTTCGCCCGAAAAAACAGCCAGCGGTCGTGCCGACCATAAACCCTGTGGTTTAGCGCAAGGCCCTGACGGTTCGCTATACGTAAGTGATGATGTGAAAGGGACTATTTACCGTATTGTATATAACAAATAATGAACAAATTAATCACACTAACCATAACCGCTTTACTGGCACTAACAACCGGTGCATTTGCCCAAAAAAGCCCGGTAAAAAAAGCTGGCGTTGCCAAACCTAAAACAGCTGTGGTAACATCATCATCTGGCGATGGCAAAACCGTGTATCTACAAAACTGCCTTACCTGCCATCAGGCAGATGGTGGTGGCGTACCTAACATGAACCCGCCGCTTATTAAAACCAACTATGTGCTTGGGGATAAAAACAGACTGATTAAAATTGTGCTAAACGGCTTTAACGACCGTGTTGAAATTGAAGGCGAAATGTACAATAACATTATGCCTGCACTTAATCACTTAACCGACAAGCAGATTGCCGATGTGTTGACGTACGTACGCAACAACTTTGGTAATAAAGCCAGCGCTATAACCCCTGCCGAAGTAAAAAAGGCAAGAGGCAAGTAATAATTTGTATTATTTAAATATCGCAAAGCGCCCGGCTACCAACCGGACGTTTTGCATTACTGGTACATACTTACCGAATCCATCACTCGGGACAAATAACTGCCGCCAAATAAATTAAGATGTAACAACAAGGGATATAAATTCCATAAGGTAATGCGTTGCTGCCAGCCGGGTGCCAGCGGATAAGCTTGGGCTGCTTCTGCGCATAGCCGCGCAGGTGGA
>CAXYKR010000092.1:0-4627 GCA_964277815.1 uncultured Mucilaginibacter sp.
GCAGGTAGAACGCACGCGCGACTTTTTTACGCTGTTTGATTTTTCGGCTAAGTGGGATGTGGTGCCCAGCATGCTTACCCAAAACCATGATAAAGTGATTAAAGGCTTTATGGGATTGACCACCGCCTTCAACAAAAACCGTATAAAGCCGGATGTGACTATTATGGGCGAAATGAAAACGCAGAACGAAGCCCGGTATATACATGGCGAGTACGGTAAAGGCCAATGGACGTTTTATGGCGGCCACGACCCCGAAGATTACCAACACGCTGTAGGCGACCCTCCTACCGATTTAAAACTACACCCTAATTCGCCGGGATATCGCTTAATTTTGAACAACGTATTATTCCCTGCTGCAAAAAAGAAAAAACAGAAAACTTAAATAAATCCTAACACCTCTTCATGAAACACTTTTACAGGACGCTTTTATTATTGATGATTTGCAAAGCGGCCTCGGCCCAATCAGTTGCCGGTACCTGGTACGGTATGCTTATTTGGCAAAGCGCCCAATTGCCCATTGTTTTACATATTGATAAAAACGGCGACCGCTACACCTCTACCTGGGATAGCCCGAGTCAGGGCGCTAAAGGCCTCGCCACTTTAAAAACTAACTTTTACGGTAACCAATTGGCTATTGATGGCTCAAACTACGGCGTAAAAATTAACGGAACCTTTGTGCCCGACAGCAATATTATCCGGGCTGAGTTTTCGCAGGGGCAGGCTAACCTGCCGCTCCGGCTGCAACGGACTCCGGTTGCGGTATCGTCGCAGGCGTTGTCGGCCCGTCCGCAAGAACCTAACGATATACCCTATCAGCAAGAAGATGTGGTGTTTACCAATACTAAAGCCGGCGTAAAACTGGCCGGTACGCTGACATTGCCTGCTCATGGTAAAGCCAGCAAAATAGTGGTGCTCATTAGTGGTTCCGGAGCGCAAAACCGTAACGAGGAATTGACGGATTTTAATCACCGTCCCTTTTTAGTTTGGAGTGATTGGCTTACCCGTCAGGATATTGCCGTGTTACGCTATGACGACCGCGGCGTTGCCCAGTCGACCGGGGACTTCCAGACCGCTACTACTGCTGATTTTGCCGACGACGCCGAGGCAGCAGTCAAATACATACAATCGCGTTCTGATTTGAAAGGCATGCAAATAGGTCTGCTTGGTCATAGCGAGGGCGGCCTGATAGCACCAATGGTGGCAGCACGCAACAAGGCTGTTAAATTTTTGGTTTTACTGGCAGCGCCCGGCGTACCCATCAGGGAATTAATGGTCAGACAATCGGCCGACCAGATGCGACTGGCCGGGGCATCCCCTCTAAACATCGAAACATCCAAAGCCATCAACCGGACTATTTACGCGGTATTTCCTCGCTACCCTTTGCTTTCCGATTCGTCGTTCAAACGCAAACTGACTGACGTAGTTTACAAGGAACTCACCGGTGCGGCCAAACGCACATCCGACACAGCAGCCAAACAATCAGAAATCAATGAATCGGTGAGGGCTATTGTTGACCCGTTGGTGACTCCCTGGTACCGGTATTTTATTACTGCCGACCCAACTCCTTATTTAACAAAAGTTAACTGCCCTGTGCTGGCTTTAAATGGCACCTTAGACATGCAGGTCAACAGCGAAGAAAACCTGGCTGGCATCAAAGCATCGATGCAGAAAGCAGGCAATAAAAACTATACGATTGTAGCCATGACCGGCCTTAACCACCTGATGCAAAAAGCTCAAACAGGCGCCCTGTCCGAGTACGGCAAAATCACCGAAACAGTTAACCCATCAGCGCTTCAAAAGGTATCAAGCTGGATTAAAGCGTTAAAGTAAGTTTGGGGTGATATTTTAAATTCTACTAAAAGTAAGCTCAGTTTTCAGACTGAGCTTTTTTGTTGGACTATTGAGTTTGTATTTATACCTGTCATCTCCCTATAGGCAAAATCTTATCATATAAATAAACAGTGATAGGCCGCACCTACTGTCAGTTTTCCTAATTATAAAACGCCCAGCTCACCCCAAATTTTAACTGCCGGTAAGGCATTGGGTAACGGTTAATGGTGTAGTAGCCGTTGCTTTGCAAACCTTGGTTTGCATAATCGTACATGATAAACAGGTTGGTACGGAACAGCGTGGCTTTGATGTATGGGGTAATAACAGGTGTGGTAATAAAAGAGATATCACTGCTGTTGTAAAACTGACCTAAACCTACTGCGTAATTCGGTGCTGTGTAGCGGGTATTGTAACGGGCACTAACCCCAGTACTGGTGAGCAGGTTATTAAAAAACAACTTAGTGTAATAAATATTAGCGTAGTTGTAAATCTGTGGAATGCGTAGCGTAGATTGATAGTCCGACTGCTGGTATACAAAAAAATCTTCGGCATGAAATTTACCGAAAGCAAACTTTTTACCCACGCTGATTTTAAGCAAATTTAGCGGAGCATCTAATTGTTGAGGAGCGATATCGTTACCATTAGGTGTTTGTGATGCGAAATACTGGTAACCGTTTACCAGAAAATATTCGGCCTTCAGGTCAATCAGCAATTTATCATTAATGTAGTTAAACGATACGTTATTGATTTGCTGTTTGCCAATACCCGTGTTATTAAACACATAATGGTTGCTGATGTAATTTTTAAAGACCAGCGGCGCCTCGTTATTTTGTGCATAGGCACCTAAAATAATACGACCTGCCTTTTCGCCGCCGGCAAGGCTTAGCTTGGCATCATACAAATAATCGCCAAAGTTATAACCCACTACAACCTGCTGAAAATCGCCCTGCAAGGTAACACGGTCGCTGAAGCGGTAACTGAATTTGGCATTTAGCTTTACGTTTTGGTAGGTAGCATTTTGCACGCGGCGTTCCTGATTGCGCAAGTTGGTGGTAGCTTGCAAGGAGTCGACGATGTACTGCGAATACCGGAACAAATCGTGCGTTAAGCCCACGTCCAGCTTCACCTCGTTTTTAACAAAGCTTACCGATTTGCCGCGTAAATAAAAACTGTACGAAAAATCATTACGGATGTTGGTCACCGCTAGTGAGTCGCGCGAAACCGTGTTATTGAAGTAGTAATCGGGGAACACCTTGTAGGTGTCGGGCTCATTCTGGATAAAGCGATATTTTTGAACGTTGTAATATATGGTGTGCGATACCCGCTGCGTCGGCAATATTTTCTGCCCTTCTTTAGCCCCGGCGTTTATGGTATCAATGCGTCCCAGATAATAGAATTGCTTCAGGTATACACCATTATTTCTGTAATTAATGTAAGCATTGGTTAGACGAACCGTTTCCTGCAGGGGATTAAAAGAGCCAACGTTAAAAATATCTTCTTTCAAAATCGACCCGCTTTCGGGGGCACGTATATTGTTAAAAATCAGGTTACCTAACAAATTATAACGTTTGCTTTTCGACTCGTACCAGGTAGCCACAACGGCATTTAAATCGCTTACGTTTTGCCTGGTATAGTACCCCCGCGAACCGGTATTGTTAAAATTAAAAGTAAAATTCCAGTTTGGCTTAACGTTTTGGGTATGTATTAGCCTGAACACCTGGTCGGCGTTGGAGTTTCCAAAAGCGCCGCTGTAAAATTCCAGATTTGTGTAGGCTACCCTGGCACGGTAGTATTGCACGTCGCTCGGCCTAAGCATATATACATCCAGAGCATGGTTGCCTACATCAAAACCGACAGATTTTAAGGGCTCAAACAACATTGGCCGTTGCGGCAAGCCGGTACTGCCTAAATGCATACGCGGACTATAAGGCTGCAAGAGCGGACTAAAATTTTCGAAATTTTTCAACCCGGTGTCTAACGGGAAAACCTGGGTGCTGTCTTTGAGTAGTCCCTCATTGGTAACCTTAATGTATTTTGATGTATAAATTACGGTGTCTTTTTTATTCTCCTCACGTTTACGCGCACTGTCGAGCAAATCACTGTTGTTGAGTTTGCGGCCGCTTCGAATAGTGTCGGCACCATACGGTCGGTCAGGTATCTGGGCAAAGGCGGCCCGGCCAATGACCAGGAAAAGCAACGTAAGTAAAAAGTTTTTGAATTGACCCGGCATTTATAAAAATCAATCAGGGCAGCCAAAGCGGCTGCCCATAAGGTGTTTGGTTTTATGTTAACAGCACAATGGCTGTACTTATTGTTTAACGCTATTATTAATTATGGCTTTGTGGTTTGAGTTGCATGTTTTGGGTAACGAGGGGATGATTTAAGTAATTTAATTTTGAGTTATTACTAAGCTATCACTCAATCCCCCCCCTTTAATTCAAAGCCTGTCGCTGCAACGCCCTATTCCAACCCGGCAATCAATTCTTTTAAAATATGCGTTAAATGCGGTTCGGCTTTTTGCGCGGTGGCTATAATTTCCTCTAACGATACCGGCTTCAGCACTTCCGGGAAACCCTCATCGGTTAATACCGAAATAGCAAATACCGGTAGGCTCATGTGGTTGGCCACAATCACTTCGGGTACGGTACTCATCCCCACGGCATCACCACCAATGATACGCAGGTAGCGGTATTCGGCACGCGTTTCCAGGTTAGGGCCGGTTACGGCTACATACACTCCTTTATGGCAAGTGATGTTATTTTCCTTAGCAGATCGGAAGAGCGTCGTGTAGGGAAAG
>CAXYKR010000093.1:0-15338 GCA_964277815.1 uncultured Mucilaginibacter sp.
TATGTGTACGGCCATGAAGCGTAGTGTATGGGAACGGCTCGGAGGGTTTGATGAAAACAGGGTACTCATCGGGTTTGAGGATTGGGAATTCTGGATAAGGGCAGGAGCGGCAGATGTCAGGTTCAAGTTTGTAGATGATGTGCTTTACGATTACCGCATCAACAACAAGTCACTATTATCTACCAAAAACGTACCCAACAACCTGGATAAGGTTTACGATTACGTTTACACCAAACACCAGAAATACATATTCAACGCTTACCGAACGCTGTACCCGCAATACGTGGTGTGCCAGCAATATCAAACCCAATCGGTGCAAAACCTGATGAGCCTGATTGGCGAACGATGTAAACAGCGGTGCATGTACCAGTTGTACCGGGTTAGAAATGTAATTAAACGAATGATAAAATGACAGATACCTATTGGAAAGACCTTTGGATGCAACGCGAACTGGTTTATATGTTTAGCTGGCGCGATATTAAAATACGGTACAAACAAACGGTTATCGGTGCCTCCTGGAGTATCATCCGGCCTTTGATAACTATACTCATTTTTAACTTCGTTTTTAATCGTATAGCCCATATCAATAATCCATCGGTAGCGCCATATGCTTTGATGGTGGCTGCCGGAATGCTGCCCTGGCAATTTTTTTCGACCGCAGTATCCGATGGGTCTAACAGCGTAATTAACAATGCCGGGCTGATTTCTAAAATCTACTTTCCACGGCTTATTATTCCAGCAAGTACACTGTTTACCAGTCTTATCGATTTTTTGATTTCGGTAGTCATCATCGTCGGCTTTATGGTATGGTACCAGCACGTACCCGGGTGGCAGCTGGTATTGTTTCCGGTGTCGGTGCTGTTTATGTTACTTGCCACTATGGGGGTGAGCGTATATCTCACGGCGCTCAACGTAAAATTTCGTGATTTCAGGCATCTCATTCCGTTTGCATTGCAAGTGGGCATTTATATCACACCGGTAGCTTTCAGCAGTAAAAACCTGGGCGAAAAGTGGCGCCTGTTCTACTACTTAAACCCTATGGTTGGCGTTATTGACGGCTTCCGGTGGACGTTGCTCGGCGATAGTGTTTATTGGCCCGGTGCCATGGTGTCGTTGCTGGTATCGCTGGTGTTATTGTGGAGTGGTATAAAATTCTTCAGAAAAATGGAGAAGACGTTTGTGGATGAAATTTAAGTAAAAAGAATTCTTATGAGTCAATCTGCTATTAAAGTTACTGACCTTTCAAAAGCATATATTATTCAACACAATAATGAGTCGGCTTCGTCTTCGTCGTTACGTGAGGTGATTACCAGAAAGGTAAGCGGTTTATTCAGGTCGGCATCAAATGGAGATGATGCCGGAACACAAGCCGAAAAATTCTGGGCACTGCAGGATGTGAGCTTTGATATTGAACGTGGCAGCCGGGTAGGTATTTTGGGCGGCAACGGTGCCGGCAAAAGTACGCTGCTCAAAATCATCAGCAAAATTACCGAACCTACATCAGGCCAGATGGAGGTGAACGGCCGCGTGGTTAGTTTGCTGGAGGTAGGCACGGGTTTCCACCCGGAATTAACCGGGCGCGAGAATGTGTTTCTGAACGGCGTGATTTTAGGGATGAAGCGGTCCGAAATCAAGAAAAAGTTTGATGAGATAGTTGATTTTGCCGAGATAGAGCAGTTTTTGGATACGCCTGTAAAGCGTTACAGCAGTGGTATGTACATGCGCCTAGCTTTTGCCGTGGCGGCCCACCTCGAGCCTGAGATACTGATTATTGATGAGGTGCTGGCCGTTGGCGATGCACAGTTCCAGAAAAAATGTATTATCAAAATGGACGAAATCAGTCGGGTTGATGGCCGGACGGTACTGTTTGTAAGCCATAACCTCGAAGCCGTAAGTTCATTTTGTAAACGCGGTATCTATCTTAAAAAGGGTAAAATAGTAATGCAGGGAGATATTGACGACGTTGCAGAACAGTATGCTAAAGACAATACAAACAACAAACGCGCATTTGCCCCGCATAAAAATAAAGCCATATATTTTAATTGTGTTGAAACTTTAAAGCGTAATGTGCGCTTTGGCGAGGAGCTGATTTTAAAGTGTGAAATTGTTACCAATCAAAACCTTGACCGGTACATTATTGGCATCACCATTTCTGACTATTTTGAGAACAAAGTAGGTACTACCTTAATTACCGGACGTAAGTACCTGCTTACTGGTTTAAATCATTTGAGCATCAAGATTCCGACCGGGAACATTGTGCCCGGTAATTATAAAATCGCTATCTCGCTGGCATTGGATGAAAACCTGAATAACGAAGATGTCATCCTCGACCATCCGACATTCAGCATCATTGCCTCCAGCATACGCGATTCTTTTGCGGTATGGCATCCATCCTGGGGTGGGAATTTTTTATCCAACGTCGAAATTTCATAACCAGCAAGCTGATGATAACAAAACTGATAAAAAAAGCGGTGCATAAATTTCTGTATGTATTTGGCTACGGCATACATAAAATCACGCCTCCGCCGGTAATTGAACCTGCAGTCGAAATGCCCGTGGTGGCTGAAGAGCCGGTTTTGCCGCCTGCCAATTTGGTAACGATTGACCTTGATAACTTTTACGTGTTGCCTAAAAAGGATATTACCTACGCTTATGACTTGTTGTACACCCAACATAACTGCGATTTTATGAAAGATCCGCGTTTTATGGAGGCTTACCGCCTGGGCCGTGCAACAGATGTACACGAAACGGTGTTGAAAAATTACGATATCTACTGGCGTATACACGTACTCTGCTGGGCAGCAACTTATGCAGCTAAATTGGATGGAGATTTTGTTGACTGCGGCGTAAATACCGGTATATTTTCAAGGGCTATCATCCACTACATTGATTTCAACAGCACGGGCAAAACTTATTACCTGCTGGATACATTTAGCGGACTTGATGAGCGGTTTAGTACAGCCGAAGAAATGCAGCAGCCGCTGAATCAGAAATACACGACATATAAAGACGGCTTGTACGAACGTGTGCAGGAAACCTTTAAAGATTTTAACGTGAAAATTATAAAGGGAGCGGTGCCCGAAACTTTGCCTTTGGTAACGGCCGAAAAAGTGGCTTACCTGTCGGTAGACATGAACTGTATACAGCCCGAAGTAGATACCCTAAACCATTTTTGGGATAAGTTAACGCCAGGGGGCATCATTGTGCTTGATGATTACGGGTATGGTAACATCACCAATGAGCAAAAAGCTGCTCACGACGAATTTGCACGTTCAAAGGGCGTTGAGGTACTATCGGTACCAACTTGCCAGGGCATCATTATTAAACCGCTCAAATAGCCATCAGCAATACTACCATGAATAAAATATATCACCTGGAAGGCATTAGAGGCGTGGGCGCTTTAATTGTATTTGTTTGCCATTTCCAGATTGTGTTTATGCCCGAATTTTATACCCATTTACACTGGTGGCTGGTTCCGCATATGCGTTTAGGTTTAGTAAAGTTTCTGGTAAACTTTGTTAATCTGATGATTATCGGCAACATGTTTCTGCACATTTTCTGGGCGCTGAGTGCATATGTGATATTTGCCAAGTTTTTTAAGTATAATACACAAAACAGTGCGCTGCTATCCAATAGCATCAAGCGCTACATTAGGCTAATGATACCTTGCGCGGTGTCCATCTTTTTTAGCTATATTATATTTAAGGCAGGGCTTATTTATGTGCGGCAAATTCCGGTGCAAACGTTGCAGCAAAACCTTTATTTGATACCTCCCTCTTTTTTACACGCCTTAAAAACATCCGTTTGGAGCACCCTGTTCGATTACGATTATTTTAGCAGCTATAACGGCCCTTTGTGGACTATACAACGCGAGTTTTATGGTTCGGTTTTTTGCTATGCGCTTTTCGGTGTTATCGGAAAGTCAAATAACCGCACATGGTTTTATGCCATAATTTTTGCTTGTGTTTGGGTTTTAAAAGTTTATTGGCTCAACAGTTTTTTGTTCGGTTACCTGCTTTGCGATATTGATTTCTCCGACCGTAAGGATAATAGCGCGCTTGCCCGGTTTATTCAAAACCTGGATTATTATTTAGCGAAGCACCAGGGCGTACTTTTGACATTGTTTGCAGTTATTTATGTAGCAGGTCGTGTGGTAATTTACCGCAATCTTGAACGTTTGGATTGGGTAAACTGCATATTAAGCTTTTTGCTGATTCTTATATCATTAAGAGCGCAAATTATCTCCGATTTAATGAAGTTTAAGGTGTTTACCTCGCTCGGTAAATTGTCATTCGGCTTGTATGTGCTTCACTGGCCAATTTTATGTTCACTGAGCTCTTGGCTTTACCTTCGGTTTGCGCTTAAATCGTATCCCAAAGCTTTGTGTTTAATGGCTTTTTCGGCAGCGGTTTGCCTGGCAATGGCCTGGCTGTTTGATAAACTGGTTGACCAGCACGCCATTAAACTGGCGAATAAGGCAGCCAACTACATAGAAAATTTAACTAAGTACAAAACCAAAGAGCATCCTGAAGAGGCTTTGCTGCACGAAGCAGTTTTGACTAAATAGATACTTATGACTGGCATTGAATCTTGGACCGGCGAACGGCTCGAAACTTTTGTATTTAACGAAAACACGATAGAGCACTTGCACCGTTACGTTATCGCAACCAAACTGGCGGCAGGTAAAACGGTGCTCGACATTGCCTCGGGTGAGGGATATGGCACCCATATGATAGCCGGGGTAGCTGCCGAAACAGTGGGGGTTGATATTGATGCCGAGACTATCGCAAACGCAAAAGAGAAGTATCAACGGCCTAATCTGAGCTTTAAAACAGGCTCGGCCGACAGCATACCTTGCGAAAGCGGCTATTTTGATTTGGTGGTAAGCTTTGAAACCATCGAGCACCACGACCGGCATCACGAAATGATGGCCGAAGTAAAACGCGTACTCAAACCGGGCGGCATACTGTTGATATCATCGCCCGATAAAAAGTATTATAGCGACGTTACAGGCTACAAAAATCCGTTTCACGTAAAAGAACTTTACCAACATGAGTTTGAAACGTTGTTGGCTCAATACTTTAAACATACCAGTTACTGCCGTCAAAAAAACTTTATTGGGTCGATGATTATACCGCGTTTTGATGGTGCAGAGAATGATTCGGTGACTATGTACAACGGTGATTACAACAATATTGCCACTACAGACATGGGGGCGCAGTTTTTAGTGGCTCTGGCTTCAGACCATGAGTTGCCTCATTTACAACTGACATTGTTTGATGGACAGCAGGTGGTTCAAAGCAAATAGATGACGTACGCGACCACGTGATGGCTTTTATGCAACAAGAAGGTGCCGAATTTTTTAGTAAAATGCAGAAAGACACGGCAGACCAGATAGCGTTCGCAAGCCAGCAAGCCCGTCAGGCTGAAATCGACCGGTTAACAAACACCCGTGATTATCGTATCGGTAAACTGTTGCTGTCGCCATTACGCACGATAAAAAAAATATTTCATGCCTGAGGTATCTGTAATCATCCCGAACTATAATCATAGCAAATACCTCAAACCGCGTATTGATAGTGTGCTTCAGCAAACCTATCAGGATTTTGAATTGATTATATTGGATGATTGCTCTACCGACGATAGCATATCCGTTATTGAATCTTACCGTAGCCATCATAAAGTAAAACATATAATCTACAACGATAAAAATAGCGGTAGCACCTTTATACAATGGGAGCGGGGCGCTCGTTTAGCTACCGGCCGGTGGCTTTGGATAGCCGAGAGCGATGACTACGCTGACCCTGCCTTTTTAGAAGAACTGGTCAAACTCGTACAAAATGACAAGAATATCGGAATTGCCTTTTGCGGGTCGCACTGGGTAGATGCCGACGGAAATATTAAGGATGACCTTTCCCTTTATCACCAGTCGTTTAAGCGCTCAGGAAGGCTTGAGGTTGGACAGGAGATGGTGAAGCATTGCACCATCCAAAATGCCAGTTCGTGCCTGTTCGACCGGCAGCTATTTTTAAATAGTATCACTAACCTTAAAGCCTACCGGGCATGCGGCGACTGGGTGCTGTACGTACGTATGCTGCAACACTGCGACTTGGCATTTACCGGTTTAAAGCTTAATTATTTCAGGTGGTACCATGCTAATATCAGCAATGCGGCAAAAGAAACCTTGTGGATAACCGAAGGGGTTGACATCCTGAGCAATATTGATACCCGTAAAATATCATTTTCGCGTGAGCAATTTAACTGGATAGTTGGTTTTTGGCGAAGTAAACTTAGCTCCTTGCCCACAGCCGAAAAACTCAAAGCCGTGATAAAGTTAAACCTGTTTGGACTTCGGTATTGGCAAAACAAACTATTATTTTGATTGCCATAGTGATTTTAGCTATTACGAACGTAAGCTATAATGTAATACCTATTTTAGGTAAGCAATAAATCTTATCATTTTGAACAATTATCAGTTTCACGACACGCTGGTGTTACGGCATCCGGTATTCAGCTTTCAACAATTTACGGAAGAAAACCTGGCGGCTAAGCTTCAGGATAGCTTTTTTCGGGATGCTATTTATTTGTGCAGTCCTGTAGTTTTTAAGGAATTGCAGAAATGTGACTTTGACTACTTCAAATTAAGCAAGAGGCTAAAAATTACACTGTTTAAATACTTCAACCGCATGTGCTATAGGCCCACACCCTTTGCCTTGTGTGCAGCTGTCAGCACGGTAAAATGGGCTGATAACGCCGGTACCTTATCAGTTAACACGGCAAGCTTCAAGCCGCATGTAAAATTAAGTTATGCTAAGAGCATAGAGGTTGCCGCAAAAGTTTTGCAAACGGCATACTTTCCGGTCAAGGTAAAACCTAATGCAACACTATACAAGGTAGGCAAACAGTTGCGGTATATTAAATGCTCGCATGAAGATGCTGATAAGCTGTCTTTTTATATAGCTGCTGTTGATGCTACTAAGCTTTTGAACAGCGTTTTGAATCTCATTAAGGCACAATCTAACACAAGCGAACTCGTAAGATTTATCGTAACAAAAGCGAATTGCACTGAATCGGAGGCTACTGAGTATCTCGAAGGCCTTTTATCCGAGCAGGTTTTTGTCAATGCCGGAGCACCGAATGTAACAGGCGAAGACTATTTCGATAGACTGAGTAAATCAATAGCCTCAACTACGCTTGTTGACGATGAAAGCATCTATAATGATTTAAGTCAAGTAACCGATGCCCATGCGCTGAATAATTATCTAGGTAAGCATCATACGCATCTATTAAAAGACCACCTCTACGTTAACCTGGAAAGCAGGATTGAAAGCGGTAGCATTCACTCGATGCATAAAAAAGCAATAGTAGATGGTTTACATTGTTTTACAAAGCTTAACGAAGTGCGGTTGCCAAGAGGGATTAGCCAGTTTGTGCAGCAATTCAATAATAAGTTTGAGGGGCAGACTATCCCGCTGTTGCTGGCACTCGACCCGGAAGTGGGCGTTGGTTATATCGACCTTACCTCAAGCGGCGAATCATTAAACATTGCCGAAGCTGTTAAATGGCAAAAAGCGCGTGTTGGTGCTGATAAGCTTAATTGGGGAAAGCTTCAAAGTCTGATTCTTAAACAATGGATGGCAGGGGGGAAGTATAAACCAGTAATCCTTCACCCGGAAGATATAAATACACTTGAACACTCCGAGACTAATAATCTGCCATCTACCTTATCTGTAATGTTCAGGCTGGCCGGCGAGAAAGTTCTTATTGAACAGGTGGCCGGCGTTACAGCTACGTCGCTTGTTGGTCGGTTTACACCGGTAAATGCTGAGATTGATGCTTTGGCTAAAGATGTAGCTTTGCACGAAACTTGCAGTAATCCCGGCGTCATTTACGCAGAAATTGTTCACACCTGCCATCAAAAAACGGCCAATATTGACAGGCGTAATCACATATACCCTTACGAAATTGTAATACTTACGCCGTCGCTGTTAGATGAGGATTCCCAGATTCCATTATCGGATTTGTATGTTTCGGTGCGAAATAACGAGGTTGTGCTTTGGTCTGTAAAGTTCGGTAAAAGAGTAATCCCGCGTTTAAGTTCTGCGTTTAATTATCAGCGTGACGATTTGGCCGCGTTTCGTTTTTTATGTGATTTGCAGCACGTAGGCCTGCAAACCAACTTTAATTTTGCCATCGAAAATCTTTATCCCGGATTGGATTTTTATCCGCGCGTTGAGTTTGGAAAAGCTATACTTCAATGTGCCCAATGGCATCTCGATAAAGCAGTTTTTGCCCCGGTATTCCAGGAAAAAGACAAACAAAAGCGCTTCGATACGTTTAGCCAAGCGCGATATCAGCTACAGCTTTGCCAATATATAGCCCTTACCCAACAAGACCATCAACTGGTTTTTAATTTAGATAATCCCATCGAAGTTGATTGCTTTTTGGACACTATACAAAGCTTAGAAAAAATAGTGGTTAAAGAGGTGCTCGCCGAGAGCATCAGTAATCCTATATTATTTAACGAAACAGGCGAGGGCCTTACAAGTCAATATATCGCCACACTATATCACAACCAAGTAGCTTATCAGCCTGAAACGTTAAAGCTGCCGATACAAGAAGCGCAACCTACCCGAAAATTTTATCCGGGAACAGAATGGTTATACTTCAAACTTTACAGTCACTACGCCAGAACTAATGAAATCATCGGCAACCTAATTTACAAAACCATCAAACAGGCTTTTAAGGCTAAACTCATTACTCAATGGTTTTATACCCGGTATAACGATCCTGAGCACCACATCAGGTTTAGGTTAAAGGTGCGGTCTGGTAAATATCAACAAGTGATTGAAATCTATAACCAAGTTGCCCGGGCTTGTCAGAAACAAGGGTTGATAAGTAATACCGTGATTGATACCTACCACCGGGAATTAGAGCGTTACCCTGATATTGAGGCTTTCGAAAACATCTTTTCTCACAGTAGCGATTGGGTGGCTTGTTACCTAAACGGTACATGGCAACAGCTGACGCTAAAAGATTGCTTATCATTTGCTTTTTTAACAACACTTGATTTGCTCCAGGCTACCGGCTTTTCAAGCGATGAAAGAATTGATTATCTGAACGGCGTAGTTGACGCCTTTTTCAATGAATTTGACTATGTACCTGATCTTAAGTACCAACTTGATCTGACTTACAGAAAAAACAGAGTGATTTTGACTAGCCTAACCGATAGTCAGTGCTTCTACCATAGATATAAAATCAATAAGATAGTGAAAAAGAACCTTGAAAATTTAGCGAAATACTTTAATCAGATTAACGCGTCGCCTATACAAACCAGGTTCAAATATCTTGCTGATATCATACACATGCACCTCAACCGCATTTTTGCAGACCAGCCTCGCGAACAGGAGTTTACATTATATCATATGCTTCTGAAGTATGAAAAAGCAAGCAGGTATACTAATCGAGCTCTATAAACAAGTCGACCGTGTATTGGTTGTCTGTTTGGGTTACTTTGAGTTTATGTTTTTTCGGGATAAGTGGCATTGAGTCTGGTGCGGGCATTAACGATTCCAATTTCAAAACCTTGCTTGTTTTGAGTTGCCGGATTCACCTGATTAGTTGCCGAAAAGTACAAATCTCCATCGTGGATGTTAATTTTTATTTCGGCCTGAAAATGAGTATTCGTTATAATGCCATGTTTAAAAACGTTCTCAACAAAGGTTAGTAGGATTAACGGAATGATGCGTTTCCCGTCGGGAGAGCCATTGGTAATTAGATTAACCTGAAGTTTTTCATCAAACCGAAGCTGATTAATAGCAATTACTGTTTCTATATTTTCAATTTCTTTAGCTAATTCTACTTTGCCATCGCCTCCTAACTCTGTAAGTGAATAGCGCATCAGGTCAGACAGTAACATGATGCCTTCTGCGCTTTTTTCAGAAATACTGTAAACCGAATTATACAGAAAGTTTAAGGTGTTAAAAAGCAGATGCGGATTAATCTGAGATTGCAAATAGGCATTACGAGTTTTAAATAACGTTTTTTCGAGTTCCGCTTTCCTTTTGCTTTGAATGAGCTGACGGGTTCTGAGCTTGCTGATTTTATTGCTGGTTTCCACCGAATGAGAAAAAAACCAGTAACCAAAACTTAGGCACAACATATAAAATGCACGGTAGCTTCCCAAAAGCAAGAAATGTTTGATGGAAGGAATAGGTCGAGATGTTCCCTGTAGTACTAATATTTCATTGATGAGGTATTGAATTACAAAATAAAAAATAACAACTACTGCAATAAGCCAGCAGTAGGAAAATATTTTACTCTTGCTTCGGAAGCTGTACGCCAAACACCAGGCGTTGGTATAAAATAGCAGAATGTTGGCCGTGTAATGAAAAAAATAATCTGAAAAAGTAGATACGTACCCGCTGGCGGCCCACACAAAAGACACCTCGTATACAACAAACATAAGCCATACGATGCTATGAATTAAAATGGTGCGTTTTTTTATCATCATTTTGCAGAATATTAAAACCCTCTCTAAAAGGTTGTACGCCTTGGTAAAATGCGCTTTGGCGTAATAAAAATTAAAAAGAGATAGAGTAAAAATAGATTTATCTAAAAGTTAAATCTATGAAAAGGCAATTATCACAACCACTGAAGCTGAGAACCAAAACGCTTTTTAAATTTAAAAATCAACAGTTACCATCCGGGCATCAATTTTTCCTGCCTACAGTTCCTACTACTACAGTAACCGTTGATCCGACAACAAGTACCACGATCACTGTTACTCATTAGTTCATAGTTAGTTAAATCAGGAAGGGCGGCGTTTCTAAGAGATTCAGCCGCTTTTTTTAGTTAATGATTCGCCGTTTGAGTACGCTTTTACTAATCTTGTTAAAAAAATATTCGCGGTAACTGTTGCCAATAGTAAGCTTTAACTTATCCTGAATAATAACCTGGTTACCCTCAATAAACCGGATTTTATCATCGTTAATAATAATCGACTTGTGTATACGGCTAAAATTTGATTCGGGCAGCGTGAGCAGTATTTCTTTAAGCGTAAGATAAACAATGTGCTTATAATCAGGTAAATGAATGATAATGTAATTGTTTAAGCTTTCGATGTAAAGAATGTCCTCCAGCTTAATCCGGGCCATTTGCCCTTTAGTGCCGGATTGTACAAAAATATGTTTGGGAGACTCTTCGGTGTTTGCGTTTTTGACCTGTTCGGAATCCGGTGGTTTCAAACGTTGAATGCATTGTAAAAAGCGTTGATATTTAATAGGCTTCAGCAGATAATCATGGCTGCCCAAGTCAAAAGCTTCAAGAGCAAAGCCGGGATGGGCGGTAGTAAAAACTACTTTAATTTTTTTATCAAAGTGTTTGCTAACCTCGGTGCCCGACAGTAAAGGCATCTCGATATCTGTAAATACAATATCAGGTTTCAAAGCCGAAATTTCTTGCAGCGCTTTTACCGGGTTATCATTGCTTCCTACCAGTTCTAATCCTGGGGTTTGGGTTATATAACTGTTTAAAATATTGATGGCATGACTCTCATCATCAATGACGTAACAGGTAGTCATAGATTAGTGTTTAGGTATTTATTAAAGTAATAGTTTATTTCAATTATATAAATTACATCCGGTTAAATTAAATGTTTGTTTAACAATTGTGCTTAACATCTGTGTATCAAGATAATTTTTTACTTCAGAATGTAAAAAGTATAAATTTAAGATTTTATACCGGGTACAAGTTAATTTCGTAAAGACACGTCAACAATAAATTACCTTTACCTTTAAAGTAGGATAATCGGCTGCTTTACGTTATCCAGCAGATTACATGCCTGACAATACTAATCAATACCATGAATAAAATTTTTCTTTTTTATTCTTAGTGAGCTTCCATCAAATAATTATAGCGCAAACACGCATAGTAGTTGCCCAAGATGGCAGTGGTACTTATAAAACCGTGCAGGAAGCTATTGACCATGTACCTGCGCACAACACTAAGCCTACAGAGATATTTGTAAAAAAAGGCATTTACCAGGAGCGTGTGTTGGTTGATTCAACCAAAAACTTTATAAGGTTAATAGGAGAGGATGAAGAGAAAACAATCATCACTTTTAACAACCACGCCGGCATGACTTTGCCCTCAGGCAAACGGATGGGAACGCCTGAATCGTCATCGTTTTTTATTTATGCGCACGATTTTACCGCCCGGAACATTACTTTTAAGAATGATGCCGGGTTTACCGCCGGGCAGGCCGTAGCTGTTTTAGCCCATGGCGACCGGCTCACTTTTGACCATTGCCGTTTAATTGGTTTTCAGGATGTATTGTATACCGAAGGTGAACGCAGCCGCCAGTATTACCGTGATTGTTATATCGAAGGAACTACTGATTTTATTTTCGGACCGTCAACCGCTGTTTTTGACCAATGCTACATCAACAGCAAAAAGAGCTCGCATGTAACGGCCGCATCAACATCCGATAGTAAGCCATATGGTTACGTGTTTTTGGACTGTAAACTTACTGCCGACACTGCCTTGCACGGCGTATCGCTTGGCCGTCCTTGGAAGCCTCGTGCCTGCGTTGCCTACATCCGTTGCTATCTGGGGCCGCATATTATTGCGGGTGGATGGAACAACTGGTCAAACCCGGATAACGAAAAGACGGCCCGGTTTGCCGAATACAAAAGTACCGGCCCCGGCGCAAACCCGGATGCACGGGTACAGTGGTCGCGGCAATTAACCAAAAAAGAAGCCGGCCAGTATACTATTAAAAATATACTGGCCGGCTTAGATGGTTGGTCACCTCAGGTGTCTGATTAATTTATCTGCAAGCCAAGTGTGCAGCGTAAATGAATCAACTCCTCCCTTACAACAGCGTAATGGTTTTGCTGATGGTTTGCTGCCTGCCTGCCGATATTTTGTTGGGCTGACAACCGCCTATGCTGACGGTAATTTTACCCGGCATATATTTTTGCTCGCCATTTTGTGCGGTTACCGTCAGGTCCTCGGGTTTAATGGTAAAATCAATGTTCTGTACAGCACCTGCTTTAATCGGTGTGCGTTTGAAACCTTTTAATGCTTTAAGCGGCACCGGTATCTTTAAACCGTTATGGGTGATGTATAGCTGAGTAACTTCTTCACCGTCTAACTTACCGGCGTTTTGTACCTTTACACGTAAGGTAATAGCTTTACCTTTTTGTGCAGTAGCCGGTGCTTGTAAGCCACTGTATTTAAATGTGCTGTAACTTAAGCCATAACCAAAACCGTATAAGGGCTGCCCATTAAAATAACGGTAGGTGCGATTTTTCATGGTATAATCCTCAAATGATGGCAGGTCGCTGTCGCTGCGGTAAAAGGTTACCGGTAAACGGCCGGCAGGGTTATAATCGCCAAAAAGCACATCGGCCAATGCAGTACCTGCAGCCTGACCGCCATACCAGGCATTTACAATTGCTGGTAGGTTATCAGCTTCCCATGGTATGGCTACGGCACTGCCCGTCATCATTACAAATACTACCGGTTTGCCGGTCGCTTTCAAGGCTTTCAGCAAATCGGTCTGTACTTTAGGCAGCATGATGGAGGTACGGTCGCCACCGTTGAAGCCCTGCTGGTTTACCCGCATTTCTTCACCTTCTAACTGCGGAGATATGCCGCCTACATAAACAATAGCATCAGCGTCTTTCACGCTTTCTGCAATGGCATTCAGGTCGGCTTTTACGGCCACACCCGACTTAAAATTAAAAGTAGCCCGGCCTTCAGTCTGGCGGTATTCAATCACAATGTGGTAAGTGTTGCCTTTTTGAGTATTTAGCGTATAAGTTTTAGGGCCAAAACCGTCTGGCTCGCCGTTCAGGCTGCGTTCTTGGTTATTGATAATGAACTTGTAAGGCTTGTTGCCGGTTAGCTCAAAGGTAATTTCGTCATTATTGGTCGCGGTGTAGTCGGTTGTCCAGCGGGCCGAAAAATTCTTCTGGCTGATGTTATCCACTACAAAAGTACCATCGCGCCAGATGTAATTGATGCCGGTTTCCTGCCGGGTCACTGCCGGAGTTCCGTTCAGGTTATTATTTTGCCAGTATTCGGCTTTAAAACCTTTTTTGCCGTCTGCGCGGCCTAAATCACCTAAGTCAACATTACGAGTATACTTGTCGCTGGTATAGTTTATACCCTGGGTGTAATAAACATCAGTACCGGCACCTAATTTAGCTTTAATGGCTTTGTAAGGCGTACTAATTTCAGACGGCATACCATTGTAATTACCCAGCACACTCACCGGGTTGTCGGCATTCGGGCCAATAACTGCCACTTTTTTAAGTTTTTTGCTTAGCGGTAATACATTCTGCTCATTTTTAAGCAGCACAATACTTTGATGTGCCATTTTAAGGGCGTGTGCCTTGTGAGCAGGAGCCTCTAACATGCTGGTACCGATGCTTGCATATTTATCTTTTGCAGGCGGGTCAAACATGCCCAAGCGGAAGCGAATGGTAAACAACCTTTTTAACGACACGTCAATTTGTTGTTCTGTAATTTTGCCATGCTTAACCGCATCATTAAGCGATTGGTAGGTGATGTTACCACACTCCAAATCAGTACCATGCAACACGGCATCAGCCGCAGCATCCTCGGCCGAGGCATGGGTCTTATGTTTTTGGTAAAAATCGTCGATAGCACCGCAATCAGACGTTAAATAGCCGGTAAAATGCCATTGGTTGCGTAAAATATTGTTAAGCAGCAAATCGCTGCCGCAGCAGGGCTGACCTTTAAATGCATTGTAGGCACACATCACGCCGGCTACTTTGCTATCTACCACCAGCTTGTGGAAAGCAGGCAAATAGGTATCCCATAAGTCGTAATCAGATACATCAGTGTTAAACTCATGGCGGGACGGCTCCGGGCCGCTATGTACAGCATAATGCTTGGCGCAGGCGGCTGCTTTTAAATAAACCGGGTCTGTGCCTTGCAGGCCTCTTACAAAATTGGCGCCCATGTTGGCGGTAAGGTAAGGGTCTTCGCCGTAAGTTTCTTGTCCACGGCCCCAGCGTGGGTCTCTAAAGATGTTTACGTTGGGTGTCCAATACGTTAAACCCAGGTAAATGCCGCGGTGACCAGCTTTAACACTTTCGTTGTAAACGGCGCGGCCTTCATCGGCGGTTTGCTCGGCCATCAGGTGCATGCTGTTGGTATCAAAAGTGGCGGCCATGGCAATAGCCTGCGGGTAAACGGTAACCTTGTAAGGCGTACGGGCAACGCCGTGCAAGCTTTCGTTCCACCAGTTGTAAGCCGGTATGCCCAGGCGCTCAACGGCCGGTGCCGCATTGAGCATTTGTCCA
>CAXYKR010000094.1:0-9715 GCA_964277815.1 uncultured Mucilaginibacter sp.
CAGGGTGTTGCCGGTTTGGATGGTAAAACTATTTTGTCGGGTACCGCTGCTCCGGCATCAACAGCAGGCACCACAGGCGATTTCTACCTCGACCTGAGCACCTCAAATTTTTACGGCCCAAAAACCAGTGCTGGCTGGGGACAGCCCATCAGCATTAAAGGCATGAATGGTGCTACGGGTGCAACCGGAGCAACCGGGGCTCAGGGCGCCCAAGGTGCAACCGGCGCTACGGGTGCAACGGGTGCTACAGGCGCAACCGGTGCACAAGGTGCAACAGGAGCAAGTGGTGCACAAGGCGCTACAGGGGCGCAAGGTGCAACCGGAGCTCAGGGCGCCACAGGCGCCACTGGTGCTGCCGGTAAAGATGGCATCAACGGTTCGCAATTATTAAGCGGCTCGGGCGTACCAGGCAGCAATGTGGGCGTTATAGGTGATTATTATATCAATACGGCTACTGCCGAAATGTACGGCCCCAAAACCTCAACAGGTTGGGGTGCAGCCATAAGTTTTGCAGGCTCTGTTAACAGTGGAGCGCAAACTTACGTAGTGAAAGGCCTTAAGTACATCACTCTAAATTACAGCAATACGTTTAACAACCTGGCTAATTTTACAGGAAAACTGTCGCTGGGTACAAAATTTTCGCAATTAAGTGATGAGAATGTTGTATTCTATTATTTTAGAATTTCAAACAATGCGGACGCACGCTGGAGGTTATTTGATGGTAGCGGTGCCGGAACCTTCGTATTCGGCGACTTAGATAGCAGTAACAGTTTTACTCAGGCCATTTACTTGTACTCAAATTATATTATAAGAGATACTATTACTTTTTATGGTGAATCAATGTATGTACCTAAAAGTGTGTTGGATGCCGGTTACGACTTTCGTGTAGTAGTACTCACAACATCCACAGCAAAGGCATTACTCTCCAGAAAAATCGATACCAAAGATTTTGCAGCCGTACAACAGGCGCTCAACCTCAAATAGCTTTACTTATAGTTGTTAAAGCCCGCTTGCTAATAAGCAAGCGGGCTTTTTACATTTAATTAAACCTGTCGTACACCCTCCCACCGCTGATGCAAATATGTTGGGTAGCACCAAGCCCTGGTTAGCGAAAGTCTTAGAGCGGCCAGACTGAGCACGAATTTAATTTGTAACCCTCGATAACCAAGCCCAAGTCAGGCCACTACAGCAAACAGCTGCACTAAGACTTTGGCTAAATAGTGGGCAGTGCTGCCATAGCATTATTGAGGGTAAGATTTTTTGAATGGCAACGGCGTTGTATTTTCTTAAGTTGCAGTCGGTTGGTCTCATTCAATGTAAAGCTTAATCAGCCGGGGTTCCCCCCGTAAGCGAGAACAAACTTATCCCAAACCCAAGCCCTACATAAGGTTTAGTATCTTTAAAATGAGACAATCTTGTTTCAAACCCTATAGTTCCAATCAGGTTTACATTAAAAATTGACCCAATCAAATTAGCACCATAATTCAAACCAAGATATTTATTTTCATCTCTGGTCAATTGGCCGAAGCCAGTGTATAAACCTACACCTATGTACCGATTGCGTGGTTTTACAAATTCAGTTTTAAAAATTCGTTGCTTACCCATAATTATTGAGCAGGAAACATTTGCATTAATAAAATCGCTTGATGACGACCCATCTTTGATGTTTACGCGAAACGGAATATTAAGAGCAAATAGTTGCCAACCATGATAAGGCAAATCAATGGCTTTAAATCTTTTTATACCTGGTACCCCAAAGGAATTCCAGTCCTCTTTTCGAAGAAAGATCACGAAATTTTTATAATTATCTTTTTCGCTCAAATATCCGGCAGAGTCAATACCCATTCTGTTATTTAACGGCCAAAGCCTGATGTAAAAGGTATCTATTTGAGTTGTATCGCCAGTAATATCACTTGTTTTTTTCAATCCACCTTTAAGCTCGTTTAATTTAACTTTAAGAGGGATGTAAGTGGTTGTAAATTTTCCGTTTACAGTGGCTGTATCTACTCGAAAAAAATTTTGTGGGTCATTATGAATGAGTTTCTTAAAATTATATCTAAAAGCAAAATCTTGCTGAGCGTATAAATTGCAAGATATTAAAACGGTTATAATAAAGACTGTAAATGCGGTAATTTTCATACAGACAAGATTATTTTTATGTGACACAATATATATAATACTTTTTATTATATATTAAAATATATAATATATTTTAATATAATTATTAACGCCACTAAGTAATTCCCCATCCTGTCCTACTGATGCCTATCGGCATCCCTCCGTGCATTCCCGCCTACAAATCTACCACTTAGCATGTGGGGTGCCGAAATAAATTCGGCACGACGGGTTGGGAGAAGAATATCGCCCCAGCACCTCAAACTATTACATAAAACCTCATTTAGCGCAAGTCTTAGTGCCGGGGAATCGAGCAAAGGCCTGACTTTTGCCTGTTTGATCGAACGCACAAGTCAGGCCACCACGTCAAACAGCCGCAATAACACTTTCGCTAAATGGGTCGCAAATCAAACTTCTACTCCCCCTTTAGGGGGCTGGGGGGCTCCTCCCCCTTCAGGGGCTGGGGGATTCGCTCCAAATTCCCTACCTTTAACCTACCCAAACACACCACGGCATGACGCACCAGGAAATACTCAAAAAGGTAAAGTGGAAGGATTTAAAAAACCTGTCGCCCAAGGAGATGCTCATCGAAAATAACCTCACCATTCCGTGGTTTGTGATTTCGATAGCGTTGGCTTACCAGGGGTATTATGTACTGGCGCTGCCGTTTTCGGCTTTCTTTTTTTTGACGGGATTGCGGCAGGTGCATAACGGGTTTCATAACTCACTGGGCACCAACCGGTTTTTAACCTGGCTGTCGATGTACCTCAACAGCATGCTGATGATGGTGTCTATCCATGCGTTTAAGTTTACCCACATGCGCCACCACAAATACACCATGACCGAGCAAGACCACGAAGGCCGGTCGGCCGGCATGACCTGGTATGGCGCCATTTTGTACGGACCGGTGCATATGTTTCTCATCCATAAAGTAACGCTGCAACTGGGCAACCGCAATTACCGCCGCAACGTCATTCTCGAGCTTGTGTCTATCGCCGCCATGGTATTTGCGGCCTTTTACTTTAGGCTGCATTTTGTGATGTACCACATGGCCGTGATGCTGGTGGGCGAGTTCCTGATTTCGTTTTTTGCCGTGTGGACCGTTCACCACGACACGCACGACCAGCCCGAGTTTGCCCGCACCCAGCGCGAAGGCTGGAAAAACCTTGTCACCTTCGGTATGCTGTACCACCTAGAACACCACCTGTTCCCGGCCGTACCCACCATCAAAATGCCCGAACTGGCCCGCCGCATAGACGAAGCCCTGCCGGAACTGGAAAAGAAGAAGACGTTTTAAGGCCCCCCGGCCCCCTAAAGGGGGAGTTTTTGATTGGCTGGGCGGACTTTTTTATTTTGTTAATTCATACATCCGGTATATTCTGATTCGGACAACTCTCCTGCTGCCGCAAGCCTCCTGGCTTGTGGTCTTCCCACAGGTATGCCGCCGCACTGCCACCATGCAGGTTAGACCAAAAGACTTAAAAAAGCTCGAAAAGAATGCAGTAAATTGAGATGAATTTATCAAATTCGGGTGCTGAACACTAACACCACAAGCCAGGAGGCTTGCGGCAGCGATGAACATACCTAAACCGGAATCTATGCAATTAATAAAACTTACAACATTACCCTTCAAACGTATGGAAGTCCTCCCTTCCGGGGAAGATTTAGGTGGGGCTTCTGCTCCCCCTTTAGGGGGCTGGGGGGCTGGGCTGGCGGTTTTGCTATTGATAACTATTAGCCATTTAGCCCATGCGCAGCAAAACAACTATCGCAAAGAACGTTCAACCATCGACATCACCACATCCGTGGGCTTTGCCGACAAAAACACACGCGACCATTTTGGCACGGCATTTTCGGCCGGGTTGCGCAAGGAGTGGTCGGTCGGCAAACTGATTTCGCTCAACGCCGCCGCCGATTATATAACCATGCCCATCAAACTTCCGCTCCCCCTTCAGGGGGCTGGGGGGCTTGGGCCGGGGGGCTCACTCAACCTGATAAACCTGGGCGGCGGCATTGCCATTTACCCTAACTGGCTGGTGGCACTCATACTTAAACAAGATTATAATGATGAGGTGGCCCGCAAAGACGGTTTTTACATCGATGAGTCGGTTGCCTGGAACCTCAACAGCAACGCGTACGGCAAAGCGGGCGATATGTTTACCCTTAAAATGATGGCCAACTTTCATCGTTACCGGCTGAGCAACGGCGTAGCACTATCGCCACGGTTAGGTGCGCAAACGGTGTTTTTTAACCGTATAGGCTCGCGCGATGTGGATTATAGTCATTTTTTAGTGGGCGTTGCGCTTAATTTTGGGCGGTTTGAGAAATAGCTTTTCGGCCAAGTTATTAGTTGGTTGAAATTACTGAACTAATGAACTTGTTTTCAGAAATTTAAATCAAGATGCACATCGTAAAAGTCATTATCGGTATTATTTTAACTGCGTTTATAACCGGGTTTCTATCGGGATTATTGATGTACAGCTTGCGGCCGCTATTTTTCGATCCAATACTTTCACCTGGCGGGCCTTTCTGGCACGTGTGTTCGATTGGCCTGGTATACGCCGGCTTGGTTTTCGTGGTTTATTTGCTAATTATGCCATACCTGTCCGACTGGCAGTTATATCAACGCGGTTTATTGTGTGTGGTAATAGTCATACTTTTCCTGCTGCTCCTTGGGTCTATAACGTTTGGTATCAATTGTAACGCCATTGCCTATATCTTATCAAGCGTAGGCATAGTCAGCTGCCTGATGCCGTTCGTTTACCATTTTTTAAGCCCGGCACCGCGCAAGGCTTATTGACAAAGATTGCTTTACAGGTAAAGCCCATACATCGCTAAGCGTTAACGGCATATCTGTTTCCCATAAAAAATGCAATATCACGTAGTGGTTAGCTGTCGGTCGTTTTTTTCAAACACACAACCATTCAGAAGGTAAACATTTAAGGTAACAAAAATACAGCTTGCCGTCACCTCAAACGCTTATCTCTATTTTGCAGGATACCCTTTTCATACTATTGCTCGTAAAAAGTGTTTACATAGCCGTAAAAACGCTTAACCCATTAAACATAACATGCCGGTTAGTGACTGTTTTTTACTTATAAAAGCTGCCAGAATGATTACTCTTGTGACCGTAAGTGCCCTTAATTGCAATAAAATTGAGCTTTGTTGTAAATTTAACAATGATAGTTGTAGCAGTGTGTGCATATTTGTGCATAATAAATAGTTACAACCTGCGTGGTTTGCGTTTTCTGGGGATGGTTGCTGATGATTTTTGCGCGGTAGATAAACAATAGCTGTAGTAAGCGTAAAACTATCGATATGACAACAATTGTTTAGCTATTTTAATATTCGGCCATCAAATAGCCGAACCTTTGTTTTGCGAATGAAATATTTACTTGCTTTGTACCCGCAACATTAAAATGGGAATATTCAGAATCTTATTAGCCGTAGCGGTTATCCTGGCTCATGCAGGCGCCCTGAATTGGTTAGGGATGATTGACGGCGCCACGGCTGTTGAGGCTTTTTTTGCAATATCGGGTTTCTACATCACCATGATATTGCGCGAAAAGTATGTAAATATGGCTAATCCGTACTGGCTGTTTATCAGCAACCGTTTCTTAAAAATATTCCCGTTATATTGGCTGGTTTTATTGTTAACCATTACCTGCGCATCATTGGTTCCTCACTTTAACGAGCATGCTTATGCCGGCAGCCTAACCATGTACCTGCAATATGGTAAAGATTTAAGCTTTTCTACCTGGGCATATCTTCTGTTTAACCACATCGCAATCTTTTTTCAGGAAATGGCACTGTATATGGGTGTTAATTTACAAACCGGTAACCTGTTTATAACCAAAAACTTTGCAGCAACGCACCCTTTATTGTGGCGGTTTGAGCTGGTGCCGCAGGCCTGGAGTGTAGGTCTGGAACTAATGTTTTATGTAATAGCGCCATTCCTAGTAAAAAAACAGTGGTGGGTTATTGCGCTTGTTGCACTGGCATCTTTTTATCTCAAATTTTATGGCTTAACGCATGGGTACAACAGCGACCCATTCACCTACCGGTTTTTCCCTTTCGAGCTCACGTACTTTTTGCTTGGCGGGTTAAGTTTTATATTTTACAAAGAGTTTGTTCGCGGGGCCGTTATACCTAAAGTAGTAAGTGTAGGCATCTGGGCTGTACTTGTTTCTTGCACGTTATTTTATTCAAAAATTCATTTCGTTTACGTTCATGATTTTTACCTGTTGCTGGTAACTGCCAGCATGCCTTTTTTATTTAATTATACCAAGAATTTTAAAACCGACCGTTTTATAGGCGAGCTGTCGTACAGCGTATATCTCATCCATATTTTGGTGATGAACCTCTTGAAAACGGCAGGTATTACCGAACATTTAACCGAAGCAACTATCATCGGCTCCATCATAGCCAGCATCCTGATGGTTAACTTGATAGGCACCCGTATCGAAAAATCAAGACAGGCCCGCGTAACTACCAGTAGTCAGCCGGCCGGTCCGGTTATGGCCTTACCGAGGGAGGTACATTGATGGCTTGGAAGCTTTTGATATGGGTTTGTTGATAGTTCCTCAAAATGATAACCGCCGAGAATACTCATTTCGGATTTGGATGATTGTTTACTTTGGCCGCAGACGAACGCTCAAAACATCAGAAATATATTCAGGTTGAGAATTAACCGAGCGGGTATTTACTCATAGCAAATCAGCGCCGGATTCTTCAATGGCTTGTTTAGCAATGTCTACCGCTTGATGCTTTTTGATATTGTCTAGGTCTTTTTTGGCAAATAACGTAATTAAGTACATCCTGATACCTTTGTCGGTTTTCACTAAGTTGTAATACAACACCCGAAAACCACCGCTTTTACCCTTATTGCTGCCGCTGTCGTGCATTCGTATTTTATAGATGTTTTCGCCGTAAGCATCGCCGGCTAAAGGGTTGGCCTTAAGGTGTGCAACCAAAGCCTGCAAATCTTCTTTTATCGCATGATGATTTTTAAACGGCTTCAAGCTTCGCTTAAATTCTCGGGTAAACAACACTTCATTTTCAGGCTTCATGTAAGCCTCAGTGTATTCAGTCATTCCAGAGTTCGTCAAAAGACAGTGGTTTCAACTCGCCTTTTTCAATGACTTCTACTTCCTGTATTCCCCTTTTTATCGATGCTTCCGATTCTTGCCTTTCCTTAACAGCCATAATTGCTTCCTTTAACATGTCGGCCCGTAACACGTTGCCGCTCAGCGCCAGCAACTGTTTTATCTCGCTCACTTCATTATCAGGCACTTCTACGGTGATGGTGGTCATGCTTTGTGGGTTGTTTTTACTATATACACAAATATAATCAATAAAAGTACTCATATGCACAAATGTTTTGCCGTGAGGCCTTGCCAGTGGGCGAGTAATTTCCGGACTCTTTTGTCAGAATCAATAAAGCCGCTTTAGCGCAAGGCTTAGTGTGGCTTTATCGCACAGTAAGCCCAACTTGTGTTTTGGCGAGCATCTTTATATTAGTGACCTGATGGGTAAGCAAAAGTCAGTCACCTGCACGCCGCCGCACGTCACCAAGACTTCAACAAAAGCGGCTTGATTATCATTCACTCATTCAAAATTCGCTCATTGATATCCATCTGCACATCAAAAACATTCGCTCATTAATATCCATCTGCACACCCGCACATTTGCATATCTGCACATAAAAACATTCACTCATTTAAATTTCACTCATTAGTTGCTGATACTACCACAACAACCATAAAAAACACAATAAACGCAACCGCACCCCGCGTTACCTTTAGCAGTATTATTTACCGTTTAATACCGCAAAAATTATGGAACAAAAATTTCCGCTGCCGCCTTTTATTTACGAAACCGCGCTGCAAAAGGTACAACTGGCCGAAGACGCCTGGAACACCCAGGGCCCCAAAAAAGTATCGAAAGCTTACACTGTAGACAGCGAATGGCGCAACCGCTCGGTGTTTTAAACGGCCGCGAAGAAATTGTAAAGTTCCTGACCCAAAGTGGCAGAACGAGCGTCAGTACAAACTCAAAAAAGAGCTTTGGGCCTTTACCGGCAACCGTATAGCCGTACGCTTTGAGTACGAGTATCATGATGTTTCCGGACAATGGTTTAGGGCCTACGGCAACGAAAACTGGGAATTTGACTCCAACGGCCTGATGCAAAAAAGATACGCCAGCATTAATGATGTGCCTATTGAGAAGGACCGCCGTTTGTAACTTTAGGGTTTGAGGATAGCTGTTAGGTGTGCTATGTTGCAGACTGTTACAGCTTGTGGTTGGTGTTATCACCAAACCACAAGCTATCAGGCTTTTACTACACGCCGCATGGGCATGGCCTATGGTTTGTGACAACGCAAACCATAGGCTGAATCAACCACCTTTGTCACCATTACTTGCCCCTGTTGCAGCTTGTGGTTGGTGTTATCACCACACCACCCGCATACAGGTTTTTACTGCACGCTTCCATGGCATCCTGCGCCATTGTTGCCAGTCGCCTTAACTTTTGCTATGTTTAGGGCAATAAACTCGCATCATGTAGATGAACATTCGCCAAAAACCTTATCACATGCTGGGCCTAACCGGTTTAACAGCCGCTTTAGTGTCGTTACTGCCAATTAAATACATGATCGGTATCAATTTTCACGATACCTATTTTGTGATTCCCTATACCGCTTTTTTGAGGTGTTGGGCGGTTTTACTGCTGGCTTTTTGGGGCGTTAACACACTTGGCTCGCGTGCGCTTCAATCGGCCCGTTTAAGTCGGGTACACGTCGTAGCCCTAATAATGGCTTTTTTGGCCAGCCATATGTTTTTGCTCGATTCCGAACCTATGTTTTATTACAGGGTATCGCAACGGGTAGGTGTAGACTTTTACTGGCTGATGCTTTTAACTCCTTTGGTGATGACGGCCGCACTGCTGACTGCGATAATAGTACTGCTCACTAACTTTACGCTTTCATTGCGGCTTAATCGCCCAGCTTAAACGCGCTGAACCGACAAAATCCACTAAACAAAACCGATGCCCCGTTTGTCTACCCCGGTATGGACCCGAAAGAATTACCATTACCGGCCGACGAAGCCGAAAAATTAGCCGAACAAGCCCAGCAACCTGAGCGCCAAGAAGAAGCCCGCCAGGCAGAAGAAGAAACCGAGGTTAATCCCATCGACACCAACCTGAAGCGCAGCGAGTAAATCTGCCCATGCCCATTTATGCAGGATGAACACCTGCTTAAACAGGTGTTGCGTTAGTGTTTTGGCATTGCCCAAGATGCCTCTGTCGTTTATTAAGTTAAACGAAAAAAAATATTATCGTTTACCCGTCACAAACCCAAACAAAATACGTTAGGGGGTTAAAGCTTTTATTTTATAGCCGGCACTTAACCCGTGCCTCCAACTGCTTTAACGCATGCTTAACCTGTACGTCCTATTTTTAATATACGGTTTATTTATTTTTTACTGCACCCTGCTGGTATGGAGCTATACCGACGGCGCCCTGTCGGTTTACCCGTTTTTGTGCCTGGCCGGTGCCGCGGTGCTGTTTGTGATAGCGTCGGCCCTGGCGTTGTACCACGTT
>CAXYKR010000095.1:0-4897 GCA_964277815.1 uncultured Mucilaginibacter sp.
AAGAGGCTTGCGGCAGCAGAGAATACCTGAACCGGAATTGACAGAACTCAAAGAATTTATAGAATTGATGGTCGCTTGGCGGTTGTCAGAATCAGAATTTACAGGATTTGAGGATTTGCAGAATGAAAAGTTTGCTAATAGCCCCGCCTAAACCTCCAAGGCGGGGAGGACCTAAAACCTGCGGCGTTGTAAACGACCGCGCTTCCACAACAAACCATCAATCGTCAAAATACAATTTTTGTGAATCTGCTAAACACAAAGAGATAAATTCAGTAAACGAGCGAGCCATCAGTTTACGTTCTCCGCCGCAACAAATAAATATATCATTAAACTCGGTTGGCTGTTGATGAAGCTGAATGAGGTAGTCCAATAAATGAACCTGGTAATCGGCAAAAAAGTAACAATGGTTGGGAATGCTGTTCAAACTTTCTGCGGAAGGCAAATGGTAAAGTTTAGGAGCAGGTTTGTTCTCGTCTACAAACTTATCGAACGGGTAAAATTCAAAAAAGCCATCGTCGTACCCATTCGAGCCATTAACGGATGTAAAATAGGCCCGCATGTCCGGCGGTATCAGCAACCCGGTTTCTGTTTCGAAGGAGTCAATTTCCTGGTCGGTAGCCAAGGTTTCGGCATTCGGCCATTTCCAGGCGTCTTTGAGTTGGAGTATTAGCCCCCGGCCCCCTGATGGGGGAGTTTTTTTAACGGCTTCATCAGGCAAATTTATCAATTTTGCCAGTTGGATAATGTATTCTGTAGTTAAACAAAAGTTGCCGCGAGCGTTCGGCTTGTGACCTTTCTCCGCACCAATTTTAATTACCAGTGTTTTCGTCAGGAAAGTCTAAGTCACCACCAAATTAAACGGATACCTCTCATGAACAACACGCTTAATCATGGCTATTTGTCCGCAATGCCAAAAGGTATGGTTAATGTTCCAATTGATAGCTTCAAATTTGGTTTTGGCAACAGGGTGTACAATCTCTCCCGGCATGAGCAAGGCATTCAGGTCATCATCTGTTAAGGATTTGATTATTTCTGAAGAATGGTCTTGCATCGTTTTTAAGTGTTCAAAAAGCTGCTGAGGCTCAACCTGGTTCATCGCCGATGCAGGCGTTGCCTGCGTAAATAACTGGCTGTATAGCTTTAGCGGCATGCTTTGAAAAATGCCGGGCTGATGACCTTTGATAACCACCATGGTATTAAAGTAAATGCTTACCAGTAGGTGCCCGGCCTGCCATAAGGCATTGGTTTCGATAACAGGGGGCAACGTTGGCCAGCAATCAGCAGGAAGACTTTCAAGTAACTTATTTGTCCATTGGTAGGCCTTAGTTGTTTGATGTAGCAATAGGTCGGTTTTCATTTTTGTTGGGCCTCGTTAGTTTAATGCCTGCGGTAAAGCTAAGTGATAGCCACTGCTATAATCGTTGACCTACATCAAGAAACGGAAGTCGCTAAGCGTTTGCGGATTCTGCTGATGGTTTCGGGTTTTACGTTTAAGTAAGAAGCCAGTAAGTATTGAGGAATGCGTTGGGCGAGGTCTTGCCTTGCTGCAACCAGTTTCTGATAGCGAACGGTTGCCGAATCGAGCAAAAGTGAGGTTGCCTTTTCGTGCATCCTGATAAACAGCTGCTCGTTGGTAAGCCTACTGATACGCTCAATAAATGCATGTTTATGGCTAAGTTCGGTTAGCTTTCGCCGGGTAATGACCAAAACCGTCGTAGGTTCTAAGCATCGGATAATTTTGTTAGACGGCGCGCGGGTTACAAAGCTGTAGTAATCTGCAATAAAACAGTTTTCGTAAGCAAACTCAAAAACGGTTTCTTTAATATCATCCACCAAAACGCATTTCATCAAGCCGTTTACAATGAGGCCAATTTGGTTGCATACGGTGCCTGGCGATGAAAATACGTCGCCCTTGTTTAACTTCACCGGTTCAAATGCTGATAAAAAAGTATCTGCCTCAGTTTCGGTAACTTTCCAGTTAGCAGCTAAATGTTTGGTTAAGATGGTCATGGGTTCGGACTCGGGTGCGGTTTCTTCAAATGGGCTTAGAAAAATTGAAGAGCTTTATCCAAATATAAACAGTATTGCATGGCTTAATCAAAGGTTTGCTTATTATTGATGCCAATCTTTTGTTAATAGTGTTCAAAGCTGTCAAATATTATTTCTGGTACTTTTACTATTGCATTTATTGGTCGGCCTACCATTGGGGCGAGCGGCATCACCCTGAAAGCAATGCCAACAATATGTGCAGTTTAATTTGGATTTTGTTGGCTTCTGTTGCACTACAGTTGGCCACGCAATGGGGTTTGATATTGCCCAGCTGGGTTTTTATAGTAATATGTGCTGTTCCGGCGTTAATGATTCCAGTGGCACTGTCCCGAAAAAGACATAATCCATCAACTATCATTGAGTTTAAGTTCCTAAGTACCAAAGCGTATCAAAAAAAGCGGGTAACTGTTGTGTTAGCCGTGGTGCTGTTTCTGATAACATTAAATGCCGGTGTGGCTATACTCAGAAATTTAACTGCGAGATAAAGTAATTGAAGTACTATTAAAGCATTGCCAAAGATAAACATGGAGAATCTTAGAAGCCACAAGCCAGGAGGCTTGCGGGGGAGGAGATACAAAGGGCAAGATTTATAACAGCACCACCTAAATCCTCCCTGGGAGGGAGGACTTTGAAAAAATATGGTGGACAACTTTTAATAGTTCAGCAAGTTTCGTTTCAATACTAAGCAATCCCAATAAAAAGTCCTCCCCTCCGGAGAGGATTTAGGAGGGGCTACTCCCCCTTCAGGGGGCCGGGGGCCCTATGGACACAACATTCCGCCCTGCGGACACATCGCCATCACCCCAAACCTGCACCTTTGTATTAAAGCAAAAGCAAAAACTATGAAAACAGTAAAATTAGGAAGTCAGGGTTTAGAGGTGCCCGAGGTAGGGTTGGGCTGCATGGGCATGACCACGCTGGCCGGCAACGACATTTACGGCAAGGCCGACGAGGCCGAGGCCATCGCCACCATCCACCGCTCACTCGAGCTGGGCGGCAACTTTTTGGACACGGCCGATTTGTATGGTCCGCTGTTGAACGAGCGGCTGGTGGCCAAAGCCATACAAGGCAATCGCGACCGCTACATCATCGCCACCAAATTTGGTTATGAGGTAGACGACAACGAACAGCTGACCTGGAATTTTAACGGTTCCAGAGCCTATGTAAAAAAGGCAGCCGAGCGCTCGCTCAAAAACCTGCAGACAGATTACATCGACTTATACTATCTGCACCGGCTCGACCCCAACACGCCTATCGAAGAAACGGTAGAAGCCATGGCCCAACTGGTAAAAGAGGGCAAGGTGCGGTACATTGGGCTGTCGGAAGTGTCGGCGGCTACCATTCGCAAGGCGCACCAGGTACATCCCATCACGGCCGTGCAAACCGAGTACTCGCTGTTTGAGCGCGAGGTAGAAGAAGCTAAAATTACGGATACTTTGAATGAGTTGGGTATTAGCCTGGTAGCGTACTCGCCGCTGGGGCGCGGGTTTTTAACCGGTGACATTAAAAGTCCGGACGATTTTGCGGCCGACGATTTCCGGAGGAATATTCCGCGCTTTCAGGGCGAGCAGTTTTACAAAAACCTCGAACTGGTAACTGCCATCAACCAACTGGCGGCCGAAAAGCAGGTAACGCCGTCGCAACTGGCCATTGCCTGGGTGCTGGCCAAGGGGCATGTGCCTATCCCCGGCACCAAGCGCGTAAAGTACGTGGAGCAAAATATTGCCGCGGCCGATATTGTGATGAGCGCCGAGGAGATGAATCGCCTGGAAGCTATTGTTCCGCAGGGCACACCCACCGGCGACCGATACGATGCCACCACCATGGCTACGATTGACCGTTAAACTTTTACAAGCGGTGCGCTGTTTACCCATCTCAGCGCACCGCTTTATATTTGCAAGCCATGAATAACGATACGCCTCAACCTGTAAACTCCATATCCGACCAGCGGCGTGCTTTGGGCCTGCCGCCGCCGCCTCATCCGCTCATTGATGTGTTCAGGATGGAAGATATACCCGCCGGTGCGCAGCAGGGGCGGTCGCGCACGCTGTCGTTTAACTTATATTGCGTGGCGCTGAAGCGCAAGGTGAACGGCAAGGTACAGTACGGGCAGGGGTATTATGATTACGACGAGGGCCTAATGTCGTTTTTTGCACCCGGACAAATCACGGCCAACGTGCCCGACCGGCACCAGTTGGAGGGCTGGTACGTGGCCTTTCACCCCGATTTGCTGCTGGGCCACCCGCTGTCGCGCAAAATTAAAACATACAACTTTTTCTCGTACGCCATCAACGAGGCCCTGTTTCTGTCCGAAAAGGAAGAAGCCATCATGACCGGCATCGTGCAAAACATCCGGCAGGAACTCGAAACCTCCATTGATGCCTTAACGCAGGACGTGCTTATTTCGCAGGTGGAATTGCTGCTGCACTATAGTCAGCGGTTTTATTTACGGCAGTTTAACACCCGCCGCCCGGTCCATCACCATTTGCTAAACGAGGTAGATAACCTATTGACCGCCTATTTTGCCAACGATCAGCAACTGGCCGACCACGGCCTGCCCACGGTAGCCTACCTGGCCGACCGGCTCCATAAATCGCCCAAGTATTTGAGCGACACCCTGCGCCACCTGTCGGGCCGCAGCGCCCAGCAGCACATACAGGACCACCTGCTCCAAAAAGCCAAACAACTCCTCACCACCAGCAGCCTCACCGTTGCCGAAATAGCCTACCGCCTGGGCTTTGATTACCCGCAATCGTTTAATAAGCTGTTCAGGCGAAAGACCAACCAGACGCCGCTGGCGTTTAGGACCCCCCCAACCCCCTGAAGGGGGAGTAACCCCACCCTAACC
>CAXYKR010000096.1:0-2543 GCA_964277815.1 uncultured Mucilaginibacter sp.
TTTTGTTTCATCATTTCAATCGTTTCAGTCCCGTAACTTTCGTTGATTTCAAAAAACAGAAAGCCGCCCTTCGTGAGATGAGTTGCAGCAAAATCAGTTATTGCGATATAAAATAAAAGAGGGTTAATATCCGGCACAAACAGCGCCGTATGTGGCTCGAATTCCGTTACGTTTTTGTGCATTTGCAGTTTGTCGGTTTCGGTAACGTAGGGCGGATTACTGATGATTACCTGATAGTTTTGTTTCTCAATTTCTTCAGCCTGCATATTTAAAATGTCGGCTTCTACAAACGTAACCTCCACTTCGTTCATCCGAGCGTTATCTATAGCAACGGTTAATGCATCGCTTGATATATCAATGGCAAATACTTTACTATCTGGCATTTGATGTTTAATGGTTATGGGTATGCATCCGCTGCCGGTTCCAATATCCAACACCGTCGGCTGGTTAACGTCAGACAGTGTCTCCAATACCCAATGTACCAACTCCTCCGTTTCGGGGCGGGGGATGAGCGTAGCCGGCGTCAACTTAAAATCCAAACCATAAAAGTCGGCGTGATCTAATACATATTGTACGGGTTTACCAGTTGCTAACTCTTTTAATATTTGGTGTAGTTGTAACTGATGTTCCTGGCTGATGCGGTCGTCAGCAAATGCTTTTAGCTTGGCTTTTGAATATCCGGTTAAATCCGACAATACCAAACTCGCCATGGCATCTGCCTCTTGTGCGCTATACAGTGATGCCAGTTGGGCTTTAAATTGATTGTAGGCTTCTTTAACCGTTTCCATGCAACAAAGAAACATAAAAGCTACTTTTGCGCGATGGTAAACCACGAAATTTATATGCAGCGCTGTATCGAACTGGCACAATTAGGCGCTGGTAAGGTGAGCCCTAACCCCATGGTAGGTGCCGTAGTGGTATATAACGGCAAAATTATTGGCGAGGGTTACCACCAGCAATATGGTAAAGCACATGCCGAGGTTAACGCCATTAATAATGTATTGGAAATCTTTAGCGACGAGGCAGCCGAATTATTAAAGCAATCTGCTATATACGTTTCGTTAGAACCTTGTGCCCATTACGGCAAAACGCCGCCTTGTGCCGACCTCATTATCAAGCATCAAATTCCGGAAGTTTTTGTTGGTTGCCGTGACCCCTTTAAGCAGGTTGATGGTAAAGGCATCGAAAAACTGGAACAGGCAGGCATCAAGGTAAGTGTAGGTATATTGGAGCAGGAGTGCCTCAATTTAAATAAGCGTTTCTTTACCCGAGTATTAAAACAGCGGCCCTACATCATTTTAAAATGGGCACAAACTGCTAATGGCTATTTTGCTCCGGCAGATGGCTCACAACACTGGATTACCGGCCCGGAGGCCAAAACGCTGGTACACCGGTGGCGTACCGAGGAGGACGCTATTCTGGTAGGTAAAAACACGGCCCTGACAGATAACCCGCAATTAAACGCCCGGCACTGGCCAGGCCGATCGCCTAAACGCGTGATTATTGACCGTAACCTGGAGTTGCCCGCACACCTGCACTTATTCGACAAGTCTGTAGAGACGTTGGTTTTCAACGCGCTCAAAACCGACATTGAAGACAACATTAAATATATTGCCTTAGAAGATTTCGACCGCTTTGTACCTCAATACATTATGTTCCAGCTTTACCTGCAGGACATCCAGTCGGTCATCATTGAGGGCGGCGCACATACGTTAAACAGTTTTATTGAGGCCAATTTATGGGACGAAGCCCGTATATTTACCGGTCAAAGTTTACTACCTGAAGGTGTAAAAGCGCCTGCCGTTTACGGAACGATATCAAAGCCCGTAGCCGTTTGGAATGACACTTTGCAGATTATTTACAACCAATAGCCATTCATGCTTTATATTTTTTTTAGTGTTTGCTGCAGTGTGCTGGTTTCTGTTTTGCTTAAAATGGCAAGGCGTTACCAAATAAATGTGGTACAGGCCATCACCTGGAATTACGCTATTGCTGCATTTTTAACCTGGATTTTTTTAAAACCGCAACCCGCCAGCATTACCAACGCACCGCTTAATATTTATTTACTGTTGGGCCTATTGCTGCCGGCTATATTTTATGTGATGGCTGCAGCAGTCCGCAACGCGGGTATCGTGCGTACTGATGTAGCGCAGCGGCTTTCGTTGATTATTTCGCTAAGTGCTGCATTTTTATTGTTTGGCGACCATTGGAGTTTGTTAAAAGGAACAGGTATTGCCGTAGGTTTTGCTGCTATTTTTTGCCTCATTCCGTGGCAGAAAAAGCATGTGGTGGCGCAAAGCAACAAAAGCACCTGGATGTATTTGCTGGGGGTGTTTTTCGGGATAGGCGTTATTGATATTCTCTTTAAACAAATGGCGCTCAACAAAACTGCGCCATACACGGCCTCACTTTTTGTAGTATATGTTATCGCGTTCGCCGTATCGGTTATAGGCACTTTTTACCAGGTAAAATTTAAAAAGCGAAGATTTTTATTTCGTAATATCTTCTTCGGTGCGATACTGGGCCTATTCAACTTCGGTAAT
>CAXYKR010000097.1:0-4676 GCA_964277815.1 uncultured Mucilaginibacter sp.
AGTAAAAACCTTATTGATTTTCTGGACTGTGGCTGCCGTAATCTGGTGTGCCTTTATCGTCTTCAGGCTTATAATAAGCTTTGCCCGGTGTGTCCGAATCGTCCTGTCCTGTTTTTTGACGGTCGCCGTCATTATCTACGGTACCTTCTTGTGTTTTGCCGTTGTCTTCTTCAACACCGCCTACTTTTTGTTGTTCTGGCTCTTCACGGTAGCCCGGAACTTCTTCTTTTCCTTCGTTCACGTCTGGTTCTCCTTGTTGGTCTTGTGGTTTAAAATTTGTGTTTTCCGGATGCTCTTCAAGCGGTTCGGTGCGTTTGAAATAATCGTTACTGTAACCTGCGGTGCGCGATGGGTTGGCTAAATCATCACCTGAACGGGTTACATTTATTTCGCCGAATTTTTGTCCGCCCATGCCGTGGCTTTCATAGCCGGGCTGATCGGGGTTGGCGTCTTCGCCGCCAAATATGGTTCGTTTTAAGTCGCTTTCGTCTAAATTATCATCATCCTCTACCTTGTAACCACCTGCCGGAGCATCGGCCGATTGTTCGGTATGGTGCGGATAATCTTTGGTTGGTTCATCATCATAGGGTACCATAGGATATTGTATTTGATGTATAATTACATAAGGTTTCAGTGCTTGTTTTGTTTTGGCGGATGCCGGTTTTGCTGCAGGCAGTAAGGTGATAGCCTTTTGTTACTCATAAAGTAAAAATTGTACGATAAAGCAATGGGTTTACGCGTTAACTTTACAGTGAAAGTGTAGGCTGCGATTTTAGCATGGATATCCCCCAATTATTAGAACAAATACTTCCCCGCGAAAGGGTAAAATCAAAATTAATCGACCTGGTTGCTTCTGCCTCGGATGCCGGATTTTATTACCTGCGCCCAAAGGCTGTGGTGCTGCCCAACTCCGAAGAGGAGATTAAAAAGCTGTTTCAATTTTCGAGGCAACACCAGGTACCGCTGGTTTTTCGTACGGCGGGTACCAGTTTGTCGGGCCAGTCGGTAACGGATGGGATATTAGTGGATTTAAGTCAGCATTGGCGCAAAATAATTATTGAGGATAATGCCGAAGCAGTTCGGGTGCAGCCGGGTGCCATTGGCGCCGTGGTGAATACTTATTTAAAGAAATACGGCAAAAAAATAGGCCCCGACCCGGCAAGTATTAACTCGGCCATGATGGGGGGTATCATCTCCAATAACTCAAGCGGGATGTGCTGCGGGGTAAGCAAAAACTCTTACCATACGGTTAAGCACCTACGTTTTATGCTGCCCGACGGTTCGGCGTATAATACTGAAAACAAAGATGACTACAACCGTTTTGAAACGGAGCAATCCGCTTTAGCACAAACGCTGACGGATATCAGGGCAAAGCTGATGGGCGACGCTGCGCTGCGTGACCTCATTCGCCATAAATATCAAACTAAAAATACGGTTGGCTATGCTGTAAATGCCTTTATTGATTTTGAACAGCCGTTAGATATTATGGCCCACCTGTTGGTAGGGGCCGAGGGTACGCTTGGCTTCATTGCAGAGGCGGTGATGAACACTGTTCCCGATTACAAGGCTAAATCGACAGCCATGCTGTATTTCCCGGACATATTTTCGGCCTGCCAGGCTATTGTGCCGCTAACGCAGTCGGGCGCCGAAGCGGTAGAACTGATGGATCGGGCTTCGTTACGGTCTATCGAAAATGTGTCGGGCATGCCAGCCATAATCAAGGAACTACCCGAAAGTGCTGCTGCATTGCTGGTAGAATACCAGGCCGATACTACCAAAGAGGTAGATGCCAAAATCGCGCAATTTACCGCTATAGCCTCTGGTCTGTCCATGCTGAATGAGGCGCAATTCACCACTAACCCTGTGGAGCAGGCCTTGTTGTGGAAGGTGCGTAAAGGCATGTTCCCGGCAGTAGGCGCTGTGAGGTCCAGCGGGACTACCGTAATTTTGGAGGACATTGCTTTCCCGGTAGCCAATTTGGGTGATGCCATACTGGATTTGCATCAGCTTTTTAAGCAGTTTGAATACGAAAACGCCATTATTTTTGGGCATGCCAAAGACGGAAACATTCACTTTGTAGTGACCCAGGCATTTGAGACCCCTGCTGAGATTGACCGGTACGACCGGTTTATTAAAGCCGTGGTTGACCTGGTAATAACCAAATACAATGGCACACTAAAAGCCGAGCATGGTACCGGCCGAAATATGGCCCCTTTTGTAGAAACAGAATGGGGGCCGGAAATTTACGCCGTGATGAAGGCAGTTAAAGAGCAGGTAGACCCCGTAAACCTGCTAAACCCCGGCGTAATCATCAACCACGACAAGGCGGCGCACATCCGCAATCTCAAAGATTTGCCCCAGGTAGAAGAGGAGGTTGACCGTTGTATGGAATGTGGCTTTTGCGAGCATAAATGCCCAAGCCGCGATATTACGCTAACCCCACGTAAACGCATTGTAGTACGGCGCGAAATTAAAAAGCTAAAGCAGCACGGCAACGCTAAACAACATGTTGAACTGGTGCAGCAATACCAGTATCAGGGTCTGGACACCTGTGCCGTAGATGGTTTGTGTGCCACGGCCTGTCCGGTAGACATTAATACCGGCGATTTGGTGAAGCGGTTGCGGGTGGAAAATCATTCGTCGACAGCCAATAGCGTGGCCATGTTTACGGCCCGTAATTTCAGAGCAGTTGCTGCGGTCGTAAAACTGGCCCTGCGAGCCGGCGTGCTCATGAACTCTGTATTTGGCAAAAAGACCATGTATAAGCTGACGGCGGCCATCAAAAAAGTGGTGCCTGCATTTCCGTTGTGGTCTAACCAACTGGCCGTGGCTCCGGCGTTGCCCAAACCGGATAAGCTTGTAAAAAGTGACGTTAAAGTGGTTTACTTCCCGGCCTGTATTAACCGCGTGATGGGCGAAACAGATAAGAACAGCAAGCCGGTTATCCAAACTTTTATCGATGTATCTGCCCGGGCGGGCATCGAAGTGTTGTTTCCGCAAGGGTTAAGCGGACAGTGTTGCGGGCAGATTTACTCTTCGAAAGGTTTTACCGATTCGCACACCTATATGGTGAATACTACGGTAAGTCAACTCTGGGAAACCACGCAGCAGGGTAAATATCCTGTCGTACTGGATATCAGTTCCTGTACTCAAACCTTACGCAATTGCCGGGGTAAACTTACTGATGAAAACAAAGCAAAATACGATGGCCTGACTATTTTAGATAGCATTGAATATATTCAACAGTACATCATGCCGAAAGCCGAGGTGAAAGCGAAGAAGGGCAATATCGTTTTACATCCGGTTTGTTCGCTGAGCAAAATGGGATTGGAAAATGCATTTTCGGTAGTAGCCGGGCATTATGCCGAACAAGTGACGGTACCGGTGCATGCAGGCTGTTGCGGTATGGCGGGCGACCGCGGCTTTTTGTTCCCGGAGTTAACGCGTGCTGCTACGAAGTTAGAAGCACATGATGCCAGCCAGGCAGTATGTAGCGGTTATTATTCATCATCTAAAACCTGCGAAATTGCCCTGTCGGATGCCGTGGGCCAAAACTATCAATCAATATTAAGATTGGTTGATGAATGTACCGCACCATAAACTGGATGAGGGATAAGGTTACAGCAGTTCGATTTTACAACGTTCCTGGCTAATGATTTTGATAGCTTCTTCCAGTTCCGAATCGTTTTTAATGCGGTTCTGTTCCTGGTTGTAATACTTGGTGAGTTCGCGGCGATGATAGGCCTCGTAAAAGCGCTTGATTTCGGTTTGCGTTTGCAGTATCAAGGCCGGTACCTTGGCCGGCTGATGGTCATCGCCCATGGCAACCATGGTAAAATAGCTGGAGTTAGTATGTTTGATTTGCTGGGTGCGCACGTTTTCGGTTTGTACCCGGATGCCAATTACCATAGATGAATTACCCACATAATTAACAGAGGCCAGCAGCGAAACCAGTTCGCCTACCTCTACGGGTGCTAAAAAGTTAACAGTGTCAATAGAAACGGTTACGCAGTAATTACCGGCATGCTTGGCTGCGCAGGCATAGGCTACTTTATCCATCAATCCTAAAATAACACCGCCATGTACCTTGCCGCCAAAGTTAGAGTACGAGGGTATCATTAACTCGGTTAGGGTGGTTTGCGATTGTTTTACGGTTTTGTAATCGTCCATAAGGTTGAAGCCAGATAATTTGCACCAAGTCTAATGCAATATGCTGTTTTTCAACAAAAAATAAAATAGTGCATACAGTATATCGAAATCAAAAGGGAGCAAAGTCCCAAGCGCTCTGATAACCGCCGTTTTGCTCTGCATAGGCAATAAAATCAGCATAAAACGGAAAGCTGCCCAGCGTAGCGCTGTCGCCAATCACTACCAGCTTTTTGCGGGCGCGGGTCATGGCCACGTTCATGCGGCGGGTATCGGCCAAAAAGCCAATTTCGCTTTCGGTGTTGCTGCGGGTCATGCTCAGGTAAACCACATCGCGCTCCTGTCCCTGAAAACTGTCGATAGTGTTGACCGTAATGTGATTTTGATATTTTGCCAGTTCCGGATGGTTTAATAACTGCTCCTGCAATAAACGTATTTGCTCTTTATAGGGCGAAATAACCGCAACAGTCGGAAATTTTGTGCTTTGTTTGTTAGTATTAAGCTGCTCAATTAACAGGCTCAAATGCTTA
>CAXYKR010000098.1:0-4482 GCA_964277815.1 uncultured Mucilaginibacter sp.
GGGCGGTTCTCAGGCCTTCTCGCTGGTAGTTACCGGTACAGGCGGTGCGGCCTATTGCGCATCAGCTCCGGTTTCTAATGCCGATTCGCGGGTTAATAATCTTACACTTTCTAACATCAACAATACACCGTCGGCTGGTTGTACTTCTTACAGCAACTACACTTCGTTAACCGCCCTGTTAGAGCAGGGACGTACTTATCCGTTCAGTATAACACTGGGTACCTGCGGTGGTAATTTTAACAAACGAGCCAAAATTTTTGTTGACTGGAACGGCGATGGCAACTTAGATCCGGTGAATGAGTTGGCTGCTACCACGGGTATCATTAACGGAACGGGAACTTACACTGGCAACATTGTGGTGCCGGCCTCAGTAGTGCCCGGCAATTATAGTTTAATGAGGGTGGTGCTGACAGAAACCGACGATGCATCGACCATCACGCCTTGCGGAAGCTACAATAAAGGCGAAACGCAGGATTACCGCGTTCAGTTTTTACTACCTACCCGCGATGTTGGCCCTATTGCCGTAAGTAACAGCGCTATTGGCGGAGGTTGTGCGGGTAACTCGAGGATAAGCGTGCGGCTTAAAAACTTTGGTACCAGTGAGGTGAGTAATATCCCTGTAACGGTCACTATCACGCCTGCCAACGGCGGACCGGTAACCACCATTGCCGAAACCTACACGGGAACCCTGAGCCAGTTTGCCGAGGATGATTTTGTACTCAGTGGCACTTACACTACGGTAGCAGGCGCATCATACACACTAACGGCCACCACTAATTTGCCTAATGACATGGTTGCCGGCAATAATCAGGTTACGGCTTCGGTGGTTATAGGTTCGGTACCTGTACCCACCGGTTTGATGGCTACTTATTGCGATGATACCCAGCAATATTTGTTAACAGGCTCGGGTGACGGTAACCTGCTTTGGTATACTACGCCAACAGGTGGTGTACCCATTGCCGCTGGACAAAATGCATTTACCAAAGTTGCACCTGTTAACAACACCTACTATGCCGGTATCGGAGATTTTAGTGCCACGGTTGGGCCGGCTACCAAAAGTGCTTTCAGCGGTACTTACGGACAATTTACACCCTCGGTTAGGGTAGTTACCAAAACACCGGTGATTATACAAAGCGCCCGGTTATACATTGGTAATTCGGGGCGGCTTACTTTTACGGTAACAAATGCCAACGGACAGGAAGTATCGCGTACCACGCTCAACGTAACCGCCACCCGTAACCCGCCGGCTGCCGGCGCACAGGCCGATGACTTAACCGACCAGGGACAAGTGTATAACTTAAATTTGCTGCTACCCAACGCCGGAACTTATTTAATCAGCGTAGCTTATGCCAACGGTGCAACTATCTATCGTAGTAATGGTAATGTAACCGGCTATCCTTTCGGAAACAGCATATTCAGCATTGTAGGCAATAACGCTACGTCGGCCAGTAATCCGTCAGACACTACGGCTTACCGGAGTTTTTATTACTATTTTTATAATATGCAGGTTACCAGCGCAGGTTGTGCCTCAGCAACCAGGGTGCCGGTAAGTGTAATGAGCCCAATGATTACGCAAAACGGAAATACGCTGGTTTCCAACTTCACCGCCTTTAACCAGTGGTATTTAAACGATGTATTAATTCCGGGTGCCACCGGGCAAACGTATGTACCTATACAAAGCGGCAATTATCAATTAAAAAATACGCTGGTCACGGGTTGTACGGCTATATCGCCCGTTTATACCTTCATTAAAGCCGATGCCGTCACTAGTACGCCTGCCGAAATTAAACTATCGGTATACCCGGTGCCTACCAGTGCAGATTTGCATGTCATCTTTGTTAGCCCCGCGGCCGACAACCTGACCATATCCATCGTAAGTATGCTGGGCAAGGTGGTTTACAGTAACGACAATGGCCGGATACCTGCGGGTAACTACAGCACCGGCTTCAGCGTTGCCGGTTTACTGCCGGGCAATTACGTGTTAAAGCTGCAAATAGGCACTAAAGTATATACCGCTAAAATTATCGTCGTGAAATAAAAAGAATTTACAGCGGTTAGGATATATTGAACTGATGAATAATTCAAATAACTAAAACGAAGAAGGCCGCCCTTATCAAGGCGGCCTTCTTCGTTTATCATCAATCAATGCTTTTCTTATTTAAAGGCATATTTGATACCCAGTCCTGGGGCGATATCAAAATACGGACCGCGCCCTAACTCAATACGCGGGTTGAGGTCAAGGCTTACCGCTATAGGGCTTTGCGGAATTAAGTATTCCAGGCCCAATACACCATCGGCACCAATCAAAAGACTGCTTTTATCGTAAAACTCATCGTCGCCGTTGTAACGTTTGTAATATCCGCTGCCTACACTGCCTATGTGGGCACCGCCACCGTAGTAAAACTTAAGCGCTGGTACATTGAAAGCTGTCTGGTGTATTTCATACAAACCGGTAACCACCAATCCTTTAGAGCGGAAACCCAGGATGCCCTCGATTGCTGCACTTTTGTCTAAAAAGTATTTGCCGGTAATGCCATTTTCGTAACCGCCAAACTTTAAGCCCACTGCACCTTGATACAATTGAGCATTTGCCTTTTGCTGAAACAGCATAAAAAATGCTGCCGTAATCAGTAATAGAGCTGTTTTTTTCATAAATGTGATTTTAGTAGTAACGGCAAATGTCGTGTTTTATGCCGCCACAGTTTTCAAAAAAGTTGAAATTTGCCATCTTACCCTGTACACCCGGATAAAATTTTGGAGTTTTTGACTGCCAATATTTACATTAGTTTAACCTGATACTTAACTTAGTAAAATGTATTGCCCACCACATATCCGTCAAAAACTTTCGTTTATTGCCTTTCAGGTTACCGCTGTTATTGTCTTTACGGTACAGCCATTCAGCATACTCAAAGCGCAGCAGTCTGAAGGTGCGTATGCAAAAGGCATGGTAGTTTGCGCCTATCCCGATGCTGCACAGGCCGGTTTAGCTATATTGAAAAAAGGAGGTACTGCTGTAGATGCCGCTGTGGCTGTACAGTTTGCTTTGGCTGTAACCTTGCCCCAGGCCGGCAACATCGGTGGCGGTGGTTTTATGGTTTACCGTTCGGCTAAAGGGCAGGCAGCAACACTCGATTTCAGGGAAAAGGCACCGGCCATGGCCAGCGAAAAGATGTACCTGGATGCTACCGGCAATGTCATCCCCAATAAAAGTTTATATACCCACCAGGCCGCTGGAGTACCCGGCTCGGTTGATGGTATGGTACAGGCGCATCAAAAATATGGTAAGTTGCCTTGGTCAATGCTGGTACAACCTGCTATTGATTTGGCCCACAAAGGCTTTAAGGTGACCGAACACCTGGCAAATGATTTAAACCATAATCAGGCTGATTTTAGCCGCCTGAACTCGGAACGCACCAACTACTTCGCCAAAGCAACACCCTGGAAAGCCGGCGATATTTTGGTGTTAGAAGATTTAGCCAAAACATTAACCCTGATACGCGATAAAGGCCGGTCGGGCTTTTATGAAGGAGCAGTTGCCGCACAAATTACGAACGAAATGAAAGCCGGACAGGGTTTGATTACGCAGGCTGATTTAGATAACTATCATTCGGTATGGCGCAAACCGGTTGTGGGAAAATACAAGCAGTATAAAGTAATAACTATGCCGCCACCGTCAAGTGGTGGGATTGCTTTGTTGCAATTGCTGCACAGTGTTGAGCCTTATTCACTGAGCCGTTGGGGGCATAACCAGGATTCAACCGTACAGTTAATCACCGAGGCCGAACGCAGGGTATATGCCGACCGGTCTAAATACCTGGGCGACCCTGATTTTTATAAAGTGCCTGTAGATAGTTTACTGAATCCGGCTTACATCACCGGCCGGATGGCTAACTTTAACTGGACACAGGCTACCCCAAGCAGCAGCATACAGCCGGGCAGCTTTGCCGGTTACGAGAGCGACCAAACAACACACTTTTCTATTGTTGATGGACAGGGCAATGCCGTATCCATCACGACCACGCTCAATGGGTCGTTCGGGAATAAAATATTTGTAAACGGCGCAGGCTTTTTGCTAAATAACGAAATGGACGATTTTAGCTCCAAGCCTGGTGTGCCCAACATGTATGGTTTGGTTGGTGGTAAAGCCAACAGCATACAGCCGGGTAAACGCATGCTGTCATCCATGACACCAACCATACTCGAAAAAAATGGAAAGCTGTTTATGGTAGTAGGCACTCCGGGCGGGTCAACCATTATTACGTCGGTGTTTCAGACGATTTTGAACGTTATTGAATTTAAACAAGACGCGCAGCAAGCGGTAAGTTCCAAACGTTTTCATCATCAGTGGTTGCCCGACGAGGTGATGATAGAAAACAATGCATTAGATGAAGCCGTGATTAGAAAACTGCAGCAAAAAGGTTATAAAACTACGACGAGGGGTAATATAGGTAGGGTAGATGCCATCGTAGTTACACCAAAAGG
>CAXYKR010000099.1:0-8013 GCA_964277815.1 uncultured Mucilaginibacter sp.
TAAAAGGGCAAAGAATTTTTTCATGAAATGCACTGTAAATTACAATGCCGGCAAAATAAAGCAAAAGGAACTACAAAGTCTACAATTTCTATAGATTTTGACGTCAAAGAGAGATTGCGAAATTTTGGGCATAAAAAAAGAGAGCTACTTGCGAAGCTCCCTTTCCCCTAATTAATTTAAACTATTGATTAAACCCAAAACAAAGAACAAAATCATCTCAACTTGGGTGCCTGAGAATTCTCTTTTTTAACTTAATGTTGTAACATAGGTAGATGCTACTTTATTTTCGTTTTTCAGTTAGATGCAGAGTCGTTAAAGTAATAACAAAAGTGAAGCCACAAATTTGGAGTGGTGCCAATCATAGTAGCGATGGGATTGGCGTCATGGATTAGAAAAGGAGGAGTGCATCTATCTTCTGCTTAACATCGTTTACTTAAACGTTTTCGCCCGGTTGTTGATTATCAGCCTATTGACTGCTAATTTTATTTTTTGCATACCGTGAAAGATGCCATTATTACAACTTTTAGCTTTAATTATAAATAAAATAAGAACTGATAAAAATTGAGTTTTTATCAAAAAAAGCCCTTAAAATAAAGTTTTGAGCGGCTCACTTTTCTTAATTCTTAATGCATATTTATTTTAGCAGCTATTTACCAACTGTTATAAAATCTATACAATTCCATTAAAAGAGACACTACGGTAGTGCATTGTGAACGTTTTAATATACACTTTGCAAATTTGACTACATTTTAGGATGACCAGCAGTTATCAGTAAGGTGGAACAAAAATTTATATTTGGCTATGCACTTTTTGCAATTGTTTATTGATTGGCTACAGCATCAAAGCTGGCTCGAGTTAACGGGTGTAACCACCGGTTTAATTTGCGTTTACCTGGCTGCCATCAATAACATCTGGAACTGGCCGTTTGCTATCGTAAATACAGCCATCTATATTTTCGTTTTTGCCAAGGCAGCACTGTATGCCGATATGGGGCAAAACGCTTATCTGTTTATCATCAACATTTATGGCTGGTATTACTGGAGCCGGCAACCCGCCGATGCCCCCAAAGTACCGGCAGTTCGTATTACCTCAAAGCAGATTATTACCATGTTAGCCGTTGCTACATTAATGACGCCTGCTCTGGGCCTGGCACTGGTTCATTTGGCCCCGGCACTGCATTACCAACCTGCCTCCTATCCCTATCTGGATAGCTTTTGCACCGTGGTAAGTTTAACGGCACAAGTGTTTATGGCGCGCAAGGTATTAGAAAACTGGTTAATTTGGATTTTTGTAGATATTATCTATGTAGGCATTTACTTAAGCAAAGGTCTGCAGCCTACGGCGTTTATGTTTGCCGTATATGCCTGCATTGCCTTAAAGGGCTACATGGACTGGCGTAAAGATTACCGGCAGCAAACTTATTTAAAAGTATAAGCTGCCGGCTCTGGGTTTTAGTAGATACTCCGGCTTGCACCTCCATCTACCTGAATGGTAGTGCCCGATACATAAGAGGCCTGCTCGGATGCCAGGAAAGCCACCAGAGCTGCCAGCTCGTGCGGCTCGCCTATGCGGCGCAAGGGTATTTGTGCCGAGCGCTCTTTCAGCGCTTGTTCCGGGTCTTGGTCGGGCGGCAAGGTGTGTTTAATCCGGTCTGTTAAAATAAGACCGGGCGCCACATTGTTTACCGTAATGTAATGAGGGCCTAATTCATCAGCCATCATTTTTGCCATGCCTACCACGCCCATACGCATACTGGTAGAGAGCACCGAATTAGCCAACACTGACTTTACCGACCCGCTGATGATATTAATAATACGACCGGCTCCTGCCTTTTGCATATAAGGTAGCACCAAGCGGCTCAAGCGGGCAAAACTTAGCAAATTGAGTTCAAAGGCGCCTTGCCATTGTTGGTCATCAAATTTTTCGAACGGTGCAAAAGGCGGCCCGCCGGCGTTGTTAATCAAGATATCAATTTTGCCGTACTGCTCACCAACTTGTTTAATCAGTTGTTCTGCATCTTCGGCTTTGGCAACGTCTGTTTTAATAGCCGTAACTTGGGCGTTACTATTTAATTGCCTGATTTCTGCAGCGGCCTTATTCAACTTCTCTTCATTACGCGAAGCGATAATGACGATCGCCCCCTCCTGGGCAAGCGTGGTAGCGATAGCCTTACCCAACCCTTTACTCGAGGCCAGCACTACCGCTACTTTATTGGTTAGTTTTAAATCCATTTTAAATTCTGGTATTTGAAATATCACAAAGTAAACCTTGTTATGTTGTTATCCAGTCTCATTTGTATAAATGTATGTGAGTCTATTGGGGTTATCCTTGTTTTGGCATTAAGACATATTCTTCTGCAATCTGTTAACTTTACCTTTTATTACCTGTTAATCTCTTATGCTGCAAGACACGCCTCCTAAGCTTACGTTTACTCAAAGTTTTCAAAAACTCATCCGGAGCTTTGGCTATGCATTTAATGGCATCAAACATGCAACGCTTACCGAGCTGAATTTTCGCATCCACCTCGTAGCTACATTACTCACGGTTTTGGCTGGGTTTGCCTTACACATTAATTATAACGAATGGCTTTGGGTAGGCCTTTGCATTACACTGGTTTTGGTAACCGAACTTTTAAATACCGCTATTGAAAGGCTAACCGACCTGGTGTCGCCCACTTACCATCCGATAGCCGGCCATGTAAAAGATATTGCCGCAGGCGCTGTCACCATCATGACGTTTTTTGCTTTGATAACGGGCGGTGTTATTTTTTTACCTAAACTAATTAACCTGATACATCATGCTACATAAAACACAGGGCATTGTGCTCAAACTAACCGATTACGGCGAAACCAGCGTTATCGTACAGATTTTCACCGAAAAGTTCGGACTGCAATCGTACATCATTAACGGTGCAAAAAAGCCAAAGGCCAAAATTACCCGCAACATGCTGCAGCCCCTGCACCTGCTCGACCTGGTGGTGTATTACAAAAACACCGGAGCGGTACAGCGAATTAAAGAACTCAAAAACGTACCCTTGCTGCAACACCTCCCCTACGATGTGGTTAAAAGCAGTATTGCTTTGTTCTTGAACGAAGTTTTGTACAAAGCCATTAAACAGCAAACGCCCGATGAACATTTGTTTGAGTACATCTTTAGAAGTATTGAACTGCTTGATAACTTAAAAGAGGGACTGGTAAACTTTCACCTGGTATTTATGGTAGGCCTTACCCGTTACCTGGGTTTCTACCCGGACTACTCTACCGCTGCTGATGCCGATTACTTTGATATGCGCAACGGTGTGTTTACCCGTTACAAACCCGAAAGCACGCTGTTTTTATCGCCGCCGCACACCCAAAACTTTTACCAGTTGCTGCAGCATGGCTTTGACGACCTGGCCGGCATCAAGCTGGCTGCCGATGAACGCCGTTACCTCATTTCCCGGTTGTTAGAATACTACGCGCTGCATATTGAAGGGTTTGGCAATATCCGCTCGCACGAGGTATTGGAAGAGGTTTTGAGTTAAAGCTGGTTGTTTCTGGGTCCGGCCATCCGTTTAAAAATACTGTTATCGGCCTTGCCGCTCTGGTTGCCAATCAGGTATCCATATGGCTTTAATGGCTCCACATGATCGCAAACCACTTTAAACATGCCCAATACCGGTATAGCCAGCACCATACCCGCAATGCCCCATATGGCTTCGCCCACCACAATAATTAATATCGTAAACAAAGGGTTCAGATTAACCTGGTTACCCACAATCAGTGGTTCCAGGATGTAAGTTTGGGTAAATTGCACAATGGCATAAGTAATCAACACGCCAAACACCATATGCATATCACCACCCTGGGCAAAGGCAATCAGCACGGTAATAGCGGTACCTGTTATATTTCCGGCAAACGGAACAATCTCCAGGATGCCGCAAAGTATCGCGAAGAAAATAGCGCTTTTGATGCCTACAATACTAAACCCTATGCCGTACAATATCCATAACATCACAATCATCAAACCTAACCCGGTTAGGTATTGCTGGGTTACGCAACTGGCTTCATCGATGATTTTTTCGGCCGTAGTTTTACTTTCGACACTCACCAAACGCAGAATAAATGTTTTAAAATGCCGCCTGAAGTAAAGGAACAGGAATACATATACCATCACCAGCACCGTACTTACCAGTAAACTTAAGGTAGACATCAGGGTACCCATAGCCATCCCGGCAGCTTTTTCCATCCCGCCCGACTGCTGCTCTTTCAATATCTGTTGTTGCTGCCGGGTAGAAACACCAAACTGCGACCGTACATAATCTCGCATTTGGTTAAACAGGTTAGTGAGCTGCTCCTGCAGTTTCGAAAAATCTTTCAGCAGGTCGCCTATCTGCCAGTGCAGTAAAAACACCAAACCCACCACCAGCAGCCCAAAAATCAATAAGCTAACTAACGAGGAGATGCCCCGGTTGATGCCCCGGCGTTCGAACCAACGGCTAACCGGCAGCAAGAGCATGGCCAGCACTGCGCCAAACGTAAGCGGCACCAATACAGACTTTGAGATGTACAGAATAACCATACTTAAAATAAACAGTAGCAATAAGCGGATGGTGCGTGATAAATACAGCATAGGCAAAATTTAAACAGGAAAGGCAAGGCTTAAACAACCCTGCCTTATTGAATAGGTAACTTTTATGGCAGGATGATACCTACCTTTGAGCACGATATGTTTTTATATCAGATACCAGACCCTTTTCCTGAGTCAATCTTTTGTTCATCCAATACCATACGGCGGATGTAGTCGATATTAGACTCCGGCAATTCAGAACCTCCAACCTGGACGGCTGTACCATCGGGCCGCAGCTCAATATCTGCATTAATATTGTTGTCGATATGCACATGCAAAATATCGCCTTCGCGCTCTACATGGCAGGTCAGTTCACGTTCTGAATAATTTATGGTGAACTCGTATTTACCGTCGGTGGTATTTTTGAAGCTGTCAATCATGGGTTGTGAGATTTATTTAACATAACCGACAAACAACTTCTATGTTTGAGCCAAAAAAACACTTGAACTCTAATTTGAAGTAAAAGAAGCGTTTATATATTTTTTGAAAATTTATTTTGAAGAATTAAAAAAAGACTCTATGTTTGCAGTCCCAAAACGAGCGAAAATTACATCAGTAATTAAGTTCAAAACAAGGGAGCTTAGCTCAGCTGGTTCAGAGCATCTGCCTTACAAGCAGAGGGTCACTGGTTCGAACCCAGTAGCTCCCACTGCAAAAAGCCTCGATTTTTCGAGGCTTTTTTCGTTTAGCAGTATTTCAGGTAATTTGAAGAACTCATTAGCGTCGGTGTTAACTAGTTCCTTTTGACTTCTTTTTAATTTATTTTATTTCAAAAACTGCTCCTTATTTTCTTCCGTGAACTCCAAGAAAGAGCGCGGTTGATGATTGGTCAGTCTATAGATCTCTTCTCCAAGGTCATGGTCATGATTTTTTGCAACCACTTCTGCATATTGCTTAATAAGTCCGTTTGCTAACCATCGGGATGCTCCGGAAGCTCTCAAAAGAACGCGAAAAGCAAATGAAGGTAGATTAACATAGCGTACCTTTTTACCGATAGCAACGGATATTTGCGAAGCAACTTCTTTCATGCTTAATGCTTCAGGGCCGTTTAAATAGTAAGTTGCTCTTTTGTGATGTTCTTCGGTTATCACATGGTAGGCCACCCGGCCTATATCCTGTGCATCAATGTACCCCACCAGCCCTTTGCCGCCAACTTGTGGCAAAAAGCCTTTAGCAATAGGCTTATTCAGCGTCAGAAAGTTTTGCATAAATGCCGTAGGTTTAAGTATTGTCCAAGCTATACCGGATGCACGCAAATGATGGTCAATATGCGCATGAGTTTTAGCCCATGGTACCGAAGACCTTAAATTGGCATCAGATGCCGAAACTCTTACGATGTAAGCTATTTTTTCTTGCTTCGCAACCTCGATAGCTTTAATTTCGGATTCGAGTTGCTTCTCGTTAGGTGGACTTACTAAAAATAAGGAGGTACACCCTTTGATAGCTGCTCTAAAGCTTTCGGGCTTTTCAAAATCGCCCAGCACTGCATCTATCCCCTGTTGATGAAATTGTTCTAACTGGCTTTCCTTTCGGCACATTGCACGAAACTCCTTTTTATTCTCAGCCAGCAATTGACATAACTTTTGTCCAATCACACTTGTAGCTCCGGTTACCAAAATCATAATCCGATTATTTTAATTGTTTATAATTTAATAGCGTTTGAATAACTGTTAATAGCTTAATAAAAAGAGGCATACGCAAAACATTTCAAAAATGACCAACAGTCACTTTGATGGTAAAAAAATTTAAATCATCATTCCTCTTACCACAATTTCAGAATACTGTTGCAGAAGGTCTTTTCTTTTAAGCTTCATGATTTCCTCAATAAATACTTTTTTTGCTTCAATAAAATTCATCAACCCCATACAGCTTCCCCATATCATATAGGTACAATAAGATGGATCCAGGTCTTTTCTTATTAAACCGGCGGTTTGACATTGCGCCAGGTGTGCACTGAAATAATCTTTTATTGCTGAGCTTACATTCATATAGCCTTGAACATTGCTTTTAAAATCAGGCCTCTCCATATAAATAAACAGCTCAAAATATTTTGGATATTCCAAGTAATACCTATAGAAAGCCATTATCATTTCTTGTAAGGCTTTTAAAGGTTCATTTCCAGCCTCCGCCGCTGTTTTGAAGTAATCGAAAAGCACATTTAATGCTTTTACACTTACTGCAGCTAAAACATCATCTTTACTTTTATAATATTTATAAAGCGTACCTTTTGCAACGCCCATGTGAGCTACGACTTTATCCATAGTCAAATCCTGAGCGCCAACTTTTGTTAAGACATAATCAGCCGCATCAATAATTTGCTTTTCTCTGTCCGACTTGGGATGATGCTTTACTCCTAAATTCATAAAAAATGACCGCCAGTCACTTTTAGACAATACCCGATTTAGTTTGTTTTATTTTTTGAAAATTTAAGCTAAAATAATGCTTAAGAGCGAACCAGAATGTCTTTATCCAGAGCTCACATCAAATCATCTTCGGTTAAATTTAACTCTATTCGATAATAGTGGAATACGCTTATTGTACTGATTGGTCATCCAGCGTTTTTAAAAACGCCACAACCGCTTTCGTCTCAGGTTTGGTTAACTGAAGTTTTGTAGCAGAAAGTGTTTGGTTATCTAAATGAATGCCGATACCTGCACCGCCGCCACGGTTGTAAAAGTCTACCACCTGCTCCAGGGTTTGATACACGCCATTGTGCATGTACGGTGCAGTTTTACCGATGTTGCGCAGCGTTGGTGTTTTAAAGGCATACTTATACTGGGGGTAATTATAAAGTGAGTACCGGCCAAGGTCGGCATCTATTTTCGCGTTGGCTGTATCGGGCTTGGCAGGTACGCCGAGCACTTCGGCTTCGCTCTTATTAAATAGCGGCGGTGCCATTCCGTTAAATACTGGTGCAAAATGGCAGGAACCACATTTTGCTTTGCCCATAAACAAGTTAAAGCCCCGCATTTCTTCATCGTTAAGCATGCTTTTGTTGCCGCGCATGTATTGGTCTAATCTCGAATTAAAAGGCGCCAAAGAGCGGATATAGCTGGCCAGCGCGTGCTGTATGCGCCAGGCATCTGCTTTGCCGGCAGTATCTTTATAAGCTTTGGCAAGCAGCGCCCGGTAGGTCTTCGCATCATTTATCCGTTTTGCTGCCTGTGTTAAAGAGCCATTCATTTCATCCTTTTGATGTACCACGTCAAGCGCCTGGTCTTCTAGTGTACCCGCTTTCAAATCATAAAAAAAGCCGCGTTGTAAACCCGCATACGTTAATGTTGGTGTATTACGCAAAAGTGTTTCCCCCCCGGCAATAGTTGCAGCTTTCGGAACACCGTCGGTAAATGCCTTGGCTGCATTATGGCAACTGGCACAATTGCGGTTACCTGTATTGGATAAAAT
>CAXYKR010000100.1:0-8773 GCA_964277815.1 uncultured Mucilaginibacter sp.
GTACCATGCTGCGTAACTGTATGGCTCATTGTCAATGTATTGCTGATAAAACTGGATGCTTTCCTGCTGATTGTCAATCACGTCGTAGCAAAAAGCCAGTTCGTACAAGGCGTCCTGGTTTTCCATGTTTTGCTTCAGACACTCCTTCAGGTAATGGATAGCCTGTTCGTAATCGCCCATGTTTTGATAAACGTAGGCCATGTGCAGCAATATATCGTCGGTTTCTTCGGCCATACCGAGAGCCTTCTCGTAATTCTCGATGGCCTCCATATACCGGTCCATACTTTCGTACAAGTTACCGCGAATAATATAGATATCGGCATCCGAAGCTTCGAGCAGCGCGGCTTTATCAAGCGCGGCAAAAGCTTCAGATACTTTGTTAGTGACTACTAAAAGCTGAGCCTGCTTAATTAAAAATACGGCAGCAAACGGATGCTGGTTACGGGCATACTCCACTACCTGAAGCGCCTTCACCGGGTCGTTTTTCTCGATGTAATAATCAATAATGTTTTCAAATGCCTGCGCATCGAAAAAATACTGATCATGATTGCGGATCATCTCCTCGTAGCGTTCTACAGAAAACTTGGGGTCTTCTGTAAAACCAAATTCATATTCATCTTCCATCTGATCGTATTTTAACAACTATACTATTAATATAGCAAAAATTAGGCTTACAATAGTTAGTGACCGAGTTTAAATTACAATTATAAGGGCTCAGGCTGCAATATAGTTTTCAACATTACCCGGCTGTGGAAAAAAATAAATGTAACGTATTGACAATGAATATATAGTAAATTGCCATGTTTATAGATTTATTTTGTCTTCGCAAAGTAAGCTTTTAAGCCAAAAGCCAGTTATAGTCAAAGTGTCAGGTCGTAATTGCCTTTTAAGTTTAAAACGCACGGGGATAGTGTTTTGTTATGCAGGGCCTGTAAGTACAGGTTTATGCTGCAATTAATCTTAAACTTTGCCGTTAACAAAAAGAATTAAAGTTAATTTATAATATCTTGCCTGCAAATTTCAAGCATGACTAACTATCATAAACATTTTATAGGATACGCCCTGTGCGGAACCTTCCTGTGCGGCGGCATAGCCCATGCCCAAACCGCTCCCGTTGCCCAGCCCGAACTGCCTAAAAACTGGCATACGCTGGATTTAAAATCTGACGGGTACTTTGGTATCAGCCTGAACAAGGCCTACCAGGCACTTAAAGGTAAAAAAAGCAAAACGGTAGTAGTTGCTACTATTGATAGCGGTATTGACACGGCACAAGCCGACCTGAAAAGTGTTTTATGGGTAAACCCTAAAGAAAAAGCCGGTAACGGTAAGGATGATGACCGTAATGGCTATGTGGATGACGTGCATGGCTGGGACTTTTTAGGCGGCCCGGGTGGTAAATGTGATTTTACCGAAACTACCGAAGAGGTACGCGAGTACAACCGCTTAAAAGATAAGTACCTGACGCTTACTGAAGCAACAGCGCCCGATAAAAAGGAATTCGCCTATTGGCAAACTGTAAAGGCTACTTACGACTCAACCATCACTAAATCAACTACCGAGAGTAAACAGCTGTCGCAGATGATGAATGTGCTGATGATTACCAGCGGTTATGTAAAACGCGGTCTGAATTTGCCTTCAAATGGTAACTTTACTTTGGCCAGCTTGGGTAAATTGCAAACTACTAACGATACCATTGCACAAAGTAAAAGTATCTGGACTTCTGTTTTTCAGGAGGAAGGACCAACGGCCAGCAACGACAAAATTTTAAAGGAGCTGACTGAGTACTTAACCAAACTCAACAATGATATTAATCCTGACCTGGATGCCCGCAAACGTATTGTAGGCGATGACCCTAATGTTTGGGATACTAAGCCTTATGGTAACAATATCCTTAAATTTGATGATGCCTCGCACGGTACCGGTGTAGCCGGACTGATTGGCGCTGTACGCGATAATAATTACGGTATTAACGGCGTGGCCGATAATGTGCGTATCATGGCCATTAAAGCAGTGCCTAACGGCGATGAGTACGACAAAGATATTGCTAAAGCCATACGCTACGCGGTTGATAACGGAGCCAAGGTGGTAAACATGAGCTTTGGTAAAAAGCTGTCGCCGCACAAAAAATGGGTGGATGATGCCTTTAAATATGCTGCCGACCATGATGTATTGCTGGTACAGGCTGCCGGTAACGATCACCAGGATGTGGACGCCAAACCGGAGTTTCCTAACGATATGTTTGAGGATGGTTCGGTTAAGGATGCGGATAACGTGTTGAGCGTTGGTGCATCATCAGCCAAACTGGGCGAAAACCTGCCGGGTACTTTCAGCAACTATGGCGAAAACAATGTAGACGTGTTTGCACCCGGTGTAAAAGTAACATCGGTTGATAAAGATGCCGAGTTTAACACGGCCGACGGTACCAGCTTTGCGTCGCCGATAACTGCTGGTGTTGCCGCTTTATTACTGGAGTACTATCCCGACTTAAGCGCCAAGCAACTGAAGCAAATCATCATGCAATCGGCTAAGCCGCTTACCGGCACCATGGTGTTAAAACCAGGCAGCCAGACAGAAAAAGTTGATTTTACAACGCTTTGCAAAAGCGGAGGTATTGTAAACGCTTACGAAGCCGTGCAACTGGCCGGCAAAATGAAAGGTGAAAGAAAAAAATAGTTTAAGCCAAACGGCTTATATCATTTAAACAAAGAGCAGGCTCAAAGCCTGCTCTTTGTTTTTTACTACCATTTTATGAGGTAGGAAGCATTGATGTAAGAGATGTCTTTCTTTGATGACTTCTCATTAACATCGTAGCTCAAGAGCTTTATTTTGAAGGTAACTTTGTGCTGCCCTACCTTTTTGGTGATAGTCAGTTTTTCTGCAGGTAAAATGTAAGAGTGTTCGTTTTTAGCTTGACGAAACCGTTCGAGGCTATCAATATCGCTAATAGTAGCGGTTAACCAGCTATTTACATCAAATACAACTTGTTGCGTGTCAATTTTTAACAGGTATAAGTTCTTGGATAAATATTTCTCTGTTACAGGAGTGCGGTTGATGTAATAGGTGTTTGCATTGGTATCTGCAACGCTATTGCTTACATCCAATATATAATCGTAACCGCTAACACGAGCGAAATTTTCATCACTGCTATGCAAACTATAAAAAGTATGAGTCTTTGTATATAAAGTGGTATCCTCAAATCCCCACCTATCAAAACGCTGTAAATTCAATTGTTTTTTAACCCAGTCTATTTTGTTTTCCTGCAATTCGCTGCGGGTTACCTGGAGTCCTGTTCGCCACCTGCTTTTTTGCCGTGCAAGGGTGGCAGATACTTTGTTTAAATCCTGTTTAAAATAATTTTGCAAAGCATCCAGATCATCGTGCTCAATCAGATATTCTATAATGCCAACGGCACGGCTTCCGTCTTTTTGGCTCATTTTGTTACTGTCTACTGGTAATAATAATCCGTTTTTATAAGCCTGGTAGCGTTTAAAAATGTGTTCCAAAGTGCTTTTTTGTGAGTAGGACGATACACTCATGGCGCTTTGCGGGCCATATACAGTCAATAACGCCAACACGCATAAGCTTATGGGGATGATTTTGATGTTTTGCTTTCGCGACCATAAAAAGTACAAGCTCACGGCTAACAACCAAAAAGCCAGCAAAATTAAAAAGTAACGGAATTCGGTAATGCCGTACTTAAATACCCTGACCCCAATAGCTACAAAAAATAAGACCAGTAAGGGGAGGAGCAAAAAGTAAAAACTTTTAGCATAGCTTTTCATCCATTTGTTTTCATCCTGGTGGCGTATGGGGTATACCAACAGAATAGACAATATGCCGAACACGGCATAACCTAAAATCAGGCTGGATACCGAGCCCTTGGGTAATTGCCATTGCAGCAGTATTTTAGTTTCGTAAGCCAGTAAAATCAGCACGTATACGGTAGCCAACGGTATTAAAACATACTGCGTAAATATTTTTAGGCCTTTGGGATAGGTGTGGTCGGTGTTGAGCTGTAAAAAGTTATCAGGCACGCCTGCCAGAAAAAACAGGGTGTTAAACAAGCCCGCAATCCAAACCCAAAGAATAAGATAGGTGTCGCTTCTAAAATCAACACCAAATAAAAAATTAACCGCTACAATGGCTGCCGCCAGGCCCACAAATAAGACTACGCTATACAATGCACTGGTTAAAAAGCGCAGAAAGATTGTTTTATTAAACTGCCAAAAGCCTTGTATGGTATCATTGGGGGTAAAGGCAGCAAAAGCCACCAGCAAATGCAATGCAAAGCTTAACAAAAAAAAACGTATAGTGTCATATCTGCGCTCAAAGGGATTTAACCATGCCGTCAATAATATTACTACAAAAAAAGCGGCAAGGCGTAACAGCCATTTTTTGCGCGGAGGTAGTTGCGTACTTTCACTAAAAAGTGTGACAGGCAGGCTTAACAATACGCCCAAGTTGGCTCCTGCAATGAGGCGCCAGCACCAGCTTTGCCCGGTATAATTAATGTTGCTGAGTTCAACGTTGACGGTTGCCGCAATGCAGCCGACAAGCGTGAATAAAACTTCAAATGGAAAGCGCTTAATGACTTTTAATGCACCCGAAACTAAAGTTTGTACCGAAAATAATTTCATTGCGAAAGGCTTGTAACGGCGTAAATTAAGATTTATAAATTAACGGTTACTTATTTCCGGTCAAATTAATATCAACTGTTTTATATCCATGAAAACAAGTTGTTTTTAAAGTCTCATTAATTATATTTGCTCCCAGAAAAATTTTCATTCTAAATATATAATGAGAGAAATACAATTCAGAGAAGCGCTTCGTGAGGCTATGAACGAAGAAATGCGCAACGACGATAAAATATACCTGATGGGTGAGGAAGTTGCCGAATACAACGGCGCTTACAAAGTTAGCCAGGGTATGCTTGACGAATTTGGTGCTAAACGCGTTATTGATACGCCAATCTCTGAGCTTGGTTTTGCCGGTATTGGTATTGGTTCGGCCATGAATGGCTTACGTCCCATCATCGAGTTCATGACCTTCAACTTCTCATTGGTAGCCATCGATCAGATTATCAATGCTGCTGCTAAAATGATGAGTATGAGTGGTGGTCAGTTCCCGGTTCCTATTGTATTCCGTGGCCCAACCGGTAATGCAGGTATGTTGAGTTCTCAGCATAGCCAGTGTTTCGAAAACTGGTATGCTAACTGTCCGGGTTTAAAAGTGGTAGTACCATCAAATCCATATGATGCTAAAGGTTTATTAAAATCAGCTATTCTTGATCCGGATCCGGTTATTTTCATGGAGTCGGAGTTAATGTATGGTGATAAAGGTCAGGTGCCTGAAGAGACTTACTACATCGAGATTGGTAAAGCTGCTGTAACCAAACAAGGTACCGATGTTACTTTGGTTGGTTTTGGTAAAATCATGAAAGTGGTTAACGCTGCCGCTGCCGAGTTAGAAAAAGAAGGTATCAGCGCCGAAGTAATCGACTTACGTACCGTACGTCCTATTGATTACGCTACCGTGATTGAATCGGTTAAAAAAACTAACCGTTTGGTATTGGTTGAAGAAAGCTGGCCATTAGGTTCAATTGCTACTGAGGTTGCCTTTAAAGTACAAAAAGATGCATTTGATTACTTAGATGCACCTATCCTGCGCATTATGGGTGGCGACGTGCCGCTTCCATACGCACCAACTTTAATTCAGGAGTATCTGCCAAATGCAGAACGCGTAATTAAAGCAGTTAAAGAAGTAATGTACGTAACTAAATAAGTTACCTTACACCAATAATATTAAAAACCCTGTTTGGCTTCCAAACAGGGTTTTTTGTTTTCTACCTTTTACAATTGCTGTTATTTCATCATCCTGCTAAGTGTAGCCATAGGCTGGCTTACATTAAAATAAAGTTCGGTAAGATTGGCATTGTTGGGTTGCAGCGTCATCAGGTCGCAGCTGCCGGCCGTCAGCGCTTGTTTTTCGGGTTTTACACCTAACGATGACATCACAATATACTCGTCGCTAATTGTCATCACTACCATAGCCGTTTTTACTGTTTTTCCGTCACCGCTGTCGGTGATAGTTTTAAGCAAATTTTTAAGTAGTACCATCAGGGGTTGCATTTCTGCCTGTTTTTGTTGCTGGTAAAGTATACTCAATTTAGAATAGATTGCCCGAAGATCAAGCGGGTTGGATTGCAGGTAAGTATTGTATAAAGCCAGTGCGTCGTCAACTTTGCCTTCCTGATACAATTTCATAGCCGGCTGCAAAACCATAGCATTGCTATAGGGTTTGTAAGTGGGCTGAAACGCCTGCCCATAATAAAGTATTTTATAGTCCGGCGCGGTCAAGGTCGAATCCATTGAACTCGCTCTCTTTAATAATTTACTGTAACCATCGGAGCCTGTTTTATTGATGGTCGCTTTAATCTCATCAAAATTAACGTTAGATACGGTTTGTGCACGGCTGACGGCAAAGCAGAATAGCAGGATAAGAGTTAATAGGTTTTTGGACATGATTGTATTGGTTTTAGAAGATTAAATATAGCGCAACTGGCGTAAACACAAGCACTAATCAATCTTACAAATAATCATTCTGCAATCAGTTGGGGCGTATCAGCCTAATGTCACACTTGCACTTGGTTTTGGCATATCGAGAAAAGTCGATATATATTTGTGCATGGACCAGGTTGAAGTTTTTAAAGCGCTTTCTAACAAAACCCGTTTGCAGATATTAAACTGGTTAAAGCAGCCCGAAGCCAGTTTTCCGGAGCAGGCGGTTTATGGTTACGCGCACGGTATTTGCGTTGGGCAAATACAGCAAAAAACCGGTTTAACCCAATCAACCGTATCCGAATATTTGTCGACGTTGCAACGCGTAGGATTAGTGAAGGCTACACGGGTAGGGCAATGGACCTACTACCAGCGTAACGAAGAAGCGTTTGCCGAGCTGAGCCAACTTATACAATCAGAAATTTAATTTTAAACATCATACATGAAAACCGATAGCTTATTCAGGCCGTTTGCCCTGAAATCTTTAAATATCAAAAACCGTATTGTCATGGCCCCCATGACCCGTTCGTTTTCGCCGGATGGCGTGCCTACTGCTGATGTAGCCGCTTATTACCGTAAAAGAGCCGAAGGCGAAGTGGGGTTAATATTATCTGAAGGAACCGTAATTAACCGCGTTTCATCATCTAACGACAAAAACGTTCCGCATTTTTATGGCGAACAAGCTTTAGGCGGATGGCAAAATGTAATCAACAATGTGCACCAGGCAGGCGGCGCCATGGGTCCGCAGATTTGGCATATGGGTGTAATGCCTAACCACCAGTCGGGCTGGATACCTGCCGAGCCATTTGAGGGACCGTCAGGCTTAAACAGCCCAGGCTTCAACAACGGCCGTACCATGACTGATGCCGACATTGCCGACACCATTGCGGCTTTTGGTCAGGCTGCTGCCGATGCCAAGCGTTTGGGTTTTGATTGTGTAGAGATACACGGTGCGCACGGTTACTTAATTGATCAGTTTTTTTGGGAAGGCACCAACCTGCGTACCGATAGCTATGGTGGCGCAACACTGCCCGAGCGTAGCCGTTTTGCCATTGAGGTAATTAAAGAGGTGCGTAAACGGGTAGGCGAAGATTTTGCCGTGATTATACGTTTATCGCAGTGGAAACCTACGGCTTATACCAGTAAAATGGCCCATAACCCGCAAGAGTTGGAAGCCTGGTTAAACCCGATGGCGGATGCCGGAGTTGATATTTTTCATTGTTCGCAGCGCCGTTTCTGGGAGCCGGAGTTTGACGATTCGGATTTAAATTTTGCCGGATGGGCTAAAAAGCTAACTGGCAAAGCCACCATCACCGTAGGCTCGGTAGGTTTAACAGGTGAGTTCTTGGCTGCATTTGCCGGCGAAAGCTCCGACCCAAGCTCGCTGGATGAATTGCTGCGCCGCATGGACCGTGGTGATTTTGACCTGGTGGCTGTAGGCCGCCCGTTACTGTCAGACCCATTTTGGGTACAAAAGATACGCGAAGGCCGCACCGAAGATTTGAAAGGCTTTACTAAGGATGCCTTGGCCGAACTGGTAATGTAATCAGCAATATTTTTTTATTGTGCAAAGGCTGGGTGGGTAACGTCTCATCCGGCCTTTGTTTTTATTGAGATTTAACTAAACGACTCCCTGAATGCTACCATAATAGCCAGGCGGGTATCGCGGTCCAGGTCAAAATCTTCGGGCCAATGAGGTCGTTGAGGGACGTCGTTTTTAAACTCTATCGGAAACCGGGCAATAAACTCATTGAGTGGTAATTCATACTGCAACCATTCGGTTTTCTTATAAATCTCCTCCAGTCTAAACTCAAACTTCCGCATTTGATAAGAATCCATAATAGCCTAACCCCCCAGCCCCCTAAAGGGGGAGTTTTTAGTAAATGTTTAATGAAGCAAAGTTATAAATTCAGTCGAACTAATTACTCCCCCTTTAGGGGGTTGGGGGGATTTCATTAACTTCGCGGTTCGTAATTGAAAAGTGAACATGATTGACCATCACATTAAAATAGCGCAGGAGCTTGCAGTAGCCTCTAAACAAGTAACTGCAACCGTAAACCTGCTGGACGAAGGTGCTACGGTGCCGTTTATTTCGCGCTACCGTAAAGAACTTACCGGCAGTTTAGATGAGGTGCAGGTAACCTCCATACGCGACCGCATACAGCAACTGCGTGAGCTGGATAAACGCCGGGAAGCTATCCTGAAATCGCTGACGG
>CAXYKR010000101.1:0-4742 GCA_964277815.1 uncultured Mucilaginibacter sp.
ACCTGTTGATGGTAAAGGTAGCTTGGCGAAAAAGATTTTAAGGTCAAAGTATCGTTAAAGAAATTTGCATATAGATTATAGACAAGGTAAAACTTGTAACCTTTAGCAGGGGCACACTTGAATCTTACTCAAAAAACCAACGCAAAATAACTACACAAAAAAAGCGCTTAAACAAAGCGCTTTTTTTGTGTAAGTTAATAATCGACTTGCTGATTAGGCACGAATAAAGTTAGTTAATATCGCTAACACTTGGTCAGTAGTCAATGGTTCGTCAAAAGACTCTTGAGCAGCACTTGTAGAAACAAAGCCTGCGATATTCACATTAGCTTGTGTGGTATTGGCTTCACCAGCGTAAACAGAAGCTGCTGCAGTACCGGCTAAAGTTCCAGCAGGAACACCGCTTGCAGTTGCACCATCACCGGTTATCCATGGCTTAATAGACGCGCCGCTACGAATGGCTCTTAAGCGACGTAAAAACGCAGCATGACGAGCTTCAACAGAGTGAATATTTAACGCTGCTGTCAATACAGTTTGGTTACCTAATAAAAACGGAGCCTGGCCTTTGTATGCACGAACACCGGTATCCTCAAACGCATTAGCTACTGCTAAAAAAATGTTGTAGTCAGTAAATACAGTAGGGAACGGAGCAGTTGCTGTATTAGCTGACCCTTTGTTACCTGTATAATCAAAGTTAGGCGTATTGGCTGCGAAGCTATAAGCCGCGTTTGTAGAGCTAATATTGTTACCTAAAACTAATTTTAAGAAAGTTACGTGTTTAGTTTCAACGTCGCGCAGTAAGGTGATCGCAGGTCTGTCTTGAGCCGGAATTAAGTTAGTACGACCAAGAGCAGTATTGTACAATCCTAATTCTGCAATCTCTGCAGTTAAGGCAAAGTTCAACACATCATTTACCGAACGGGTGGCGGTTTGACCATATGCCTTTTTAAATAAAGTACTAAAAGCAAATGGAAGAGCAGCTGCAGCTACTTTAGTACCAAAGCTGGTTATATTTTTGATAGCAGCGCGGCGCGGACTGATTCTGTCCTTAAATTCCGGATCTGCGGTTTGTATATCTTCAATCAGATTTAAAAGATTCATAGTAAAATGTTTTGATAGCTGTTAAATGAATTACATTAAGTTTGGAGCAATAAGCGGTTTACCAGAAAGGAACTGGTTAGCTTGGTCTAAAACTTTTTGCGGAGTTTGAGATAATTCCAAACCGCTTCCTGAAACGTTTACAATAGTATCCTCTTCAATAGCAATACCTAATAACAGGCGAATTAAAGCGGCGTGGCGCGCCTCTACCGAAACAATTTTACCTGCTAAGGTTAAGTAATCAGCGCTTTTAATCAAATAACCCGCACCGTTATAAGCAGCAACACCTAAATCTTCAAAAGCTTTAGCATAGCTTAAAACACTGGTTCTGTCAGCGAAATTGATTTTGCTGAAGTTTGGTGTTAAAGCCATAATAGCATTGCCACCTAAAGCTGTTTTGAAAAACTCGCGGTGTGCAACTTCATGGTCGCGGATGTCAGTTAAAAAATTTCTTTCTTCGGTAGTAATGTTTGCGTATGGGCTTGATACTACCTGAGTGTAAAACGCAGCTTCTAATTGCTCTAAAGCATAAGCATAGTTTAAAACAGCTAAGTCGCCTGTACCCAAGTCAATCGCGTTAGGGTCACCCACTACGCCGCCATGTTTTTGGCAAGACGAAGCAGTAGCTACAACTCCGGCTGCAATGGCACCAGCACCGGCAAACTTCAGAAAAGACCTTCTGGCCATTCCTTCTTTAGCAAGAAGATCTTCTTGTGTCGTTGTTTTCATAAGTAAGTAATTATTGTTTTATCAGATTATTATTAATACAATTTTTTTTAGCATAAGTTTTGCAGATTTATCAACTCACGGTTTTGTTACTTTTGCTTTGTGAATAACATAGAACAATATGTTGAAGCTTTGGTTTTTGCCTCAGAACAGGGTATCCGTTTAGAGGAAATTATTTTCTGCCTACAGGCTGCTTTAAATACTGACATTGATAGCCGGAAAGTCAACGAAGTGCTACAAAAAATACAGCACAAATATCAGGATCCGGCATTGGCTATTGAGCTGGTAAAAATCAACAACGGCTATCAGTTTTTAACTAAAAAAACATACCACACGGTTATTAGCCAACTGCAACTGCAGCGCTCCAAAAAAAAGCTTAGCCAGGCCGCGCTCGAAACTCTGGCCATTATTGCTTACAAGCAGCCCGTTACCAAAATTGAGATTGAGCAGATAAGAGGTGTAAATTGCGACTATACGATACAAAAATTACTCGAGAAGGAATTGATTGCCATTGCCGGCCGTGCCGAAACCATTGGCAAGCCCATCTTATACGCCACGAGTGATTTGTTTGCAGATTATATGGGTATTAACAGTATTAAAGACATGCCTTCGCTAAATGAACTCAACAAAAACGAAAATGCCATTGGAAATCAGCAGGAATAATTTTTTACTGCCTTTTTATGTCAAATGAATTTTAATTATTTTTGAAATAACAACAATCGCCAATACTATTGATACCGGCAAAAGCTTAAACAACGGTAGTTACCCACTAAAACAACGACTATGCAAACGCCAAAAACAACTGCAAGCAAGAGTGCCCCTAACAGCGACTCGGCTAACAAAGCAGCCGGCAAACCGGCTGAGCAAAAGAAATTTAATGATGATGATTTTGACGACGACTTTGAAGATGAGCCATTGGATGATTTAGATTACGATGGCGCACGTTACGACGACGAAGACGACGATTATTAATTTTGTTTTATAACTGATATTTTTGTGTAGCATCCGGTTGTGCCGGATGCTTTTTTATTAACTGCCAGCACATCAGCATGAAGATTACCGAAGTTAATGACAAACGCACCCGCGAAGCCTTTTTAGATACCGCCCGCTATATCTACCGAAACGACCCTAACTGGATTTGCCCTTTGGATAACGACGTTGAAGCGGTGTTTGACCCCAAGCGAAATGTGTTTTTTAGCTTCGGCAAAGCTCAACGCTGGATATTAACAGACGATGATGGTAAACCCGCCGGACGCGTAGCTGCCTTCGTCAACGAAAAAAAAGCTTATAAATACGACCAACCCATCGGAGGAATAGGCTTTTATGAATGCATAGACGATGAAAAGGCAGCCTTTTTATTGTTCGACACCGCCAAAGAATGGCTAACGCAGCAAGGTATGCAGGCTATGGACGGCCCTATTAATTTTGGTGAAAACGATATGTTTTGGGGCTTGTTGGTTGAAGGCTTTGTGCCACAGTCTTACGGCATGAATTACAATCCGACTTACTACAAGAAGTTTTTTGAGGATTACGGCTTTACGATGCTTTATGAGCAGATTACCAATCATATCGATGCGCATAAACCTTTCCCCGACCGGTTTACTAAGATTGCCAACTGGGTAGCGCAAAAGCCCGGTTATACGTTTAAGCATCTCAAAACTTCGGAGATAGAGCAGTTTGCTACCGATTTTATGGAGATTTATAATGATGCCTGGAAAAACTTCGAAAACTTTGTGCCTATACAAAAGGCAACCATTTTTGAAACCTTCCGAAAAATGAAGGCCATCATGGACCCCAACCTGATTTGGTTTGCCTATGTAGATAATGAGCCGGCCGCCTTTGTAGTAGTGCTGCCGGATGCCAACCAGATGATAAAGACACTAAACGGCAAACTTAACCTGATAGGCAAGCTTAAGTTTTTGTATTACCGCTGGAAAGGTGTAAACCGTATGCGGGCCGTGGTAATGGGTACTAAAACCAAGTTTCAGAAACACGGACTGGAATCAGTACTATTTATAAAACTAAAAGAGTATGTGCTGCCGTTAAAACAGTACGATGAAATGGAACTTTCGTGGGTGGGCGACTTTAACGATAAAATGCTGGCTTTACATGAGGCAATGGGTGGTGTTTTGGGTAAAAAACACGCCACTATGCGTTACATCTTTAAGTAAAGAGAAGCCCTATTACCATTCCGGATAACAATCCGACACTTAACTTTACCGATAATGTGCGGAGAAGCATAAAAAAGCCGGCAAGTGAAATCACTCACCGGCTTTCAAATTTATGCACTCACTTTATTTTGTCGAAGTTCTTCAAATAATTCAATTACTTTTTTCTGGAGATCGATAACTTCAGTTTCCCTATCCATCAGCTTCTTGTTCACATTCTCCAACTCGTTAACGTATTTCTGCTCGTACTCGGCATCGTTAAAGGTAAGTAACTGAACCACCGACATATCAAACAAATTAGATATTTGTTCTAACCTTGATAAGTTGATGTCGGTAATACCTGTTTCAATCTTTGAAAATGCAGGGATTGAGATGTCCAGGCGTTTAGCCACATCTTCCTGACTCCAACCTTTTTGATGTCTTAATAATCTAATTTTTTTGCCGAGTGTTTTCATTTTTATTTCAAATATTTAGGATAGGAATTTCGCAATAGTTAAATAAAGATATACGATAACTTTTTAATTTAAAAACCCGGGGTTGTTAACCCAGTACTTTTTCTGTTAATGCTGCTAAATCAAGACCGCCGAAGTTGCCGGAACTCATTAATAACAAGTTACTTCCGGATAGCTCTTGCTGCTCTAAATACTCTTTCAACTTTTCCGGCTGGTCAAAGTAAATTAGGTCTGGCCTCTTAATTGTACTTCTTACGAAACTTTCTTCGTAAGGTTGCATCTTTTTATGAAAAAAAGTTTC